>NZ_JBIDCW010000014.1:0-81436 GCF_043204795.1 Streptomyces sp. NPDC047706
CTCTCGCGGCTTTCCTCCGGGCGCTTCCCTTCGGTCTTGCGTTTCCGACTCTATCAGATCTTTTCTCGACCCGATTTCCTCGGTGCTTTCAAGGTCTACGCTTTCGCGCTTTCCTTTCCGGCGGTGCCGACTTTATCAGAGGTTTCGGGCCGGTCTGACCGCCCATCCATTCCGATTAATCGGGGGAGCTTCTCGAAGCTGAAGTTCCGAGAAGCGAGTAGGTTCTCAAGGTGCCGACCGGATGAACTCCAGTCCAGGCAACTGTTCGAATCTACCTCCCCACATGCTCCGTGTCAACGGGTCCTGTGGGGCGAAGAGGAGACTAGCAGCCTCGCAGGCCTGGCCGCACATCAAGCGGCGGTCGGCACGGTGGCGCTCCGTTCGGCCGAGTCCACGTCCCCCGTCTCCCCGGCCTGAGCGGCTCGCCGTCCGAGCACGAAGACGTACGCGAGGAACGCCACCTCGGCCACGACCCCGATGCCGATCCGTGCCCAGGTCGGCAGGCCCGACGGGGTGACGAAGCCTTCGATGGCGCCGGCGACGAAGAGGACCAGGGCAAGGCCGATCGCCATGCCGAGAGCAGCCCGGCCCTCCTCCGCAAGGGCCGTCCTACGCGTGCGTGGGCCCGGGTCGATCACCGTCCAGCCAAGACGCAACCCTGTTCCGGCGGCCACGAAGACCGCGGTCAGCTCCAGCAGGCCGTGCGGGAGGACCAGGCCGAGGAACGTGTCGAGTCGGCCAGCCGAGGACATCAGGCCGAAGCCGATCCCCAGGTTGAGCATGTTCTGGAAGAGGATCCACAGGACGGGGAGGCCCAGGAAGACGCCGAAGACCAGGCACATGGCGGCTGCCTGCGCGTTGTTCGTCCAGACGCGGGCGGCGAAGGACGCAGCCGGATGGGTGGAGTAGTAGCTCTCGTACTGGCCACCGGGGCGGGTGAGCTCGCGCAGTTCGCTGGGTGCCGCGATGGTCGCCTGGACCTCGGGGTACGCGCCGATCCACCAGCCGAGAAGAGCCGCGACGAGCGTCGACAGAAGTGCGGTGGGAACCCACCAGTGGCGTGATCGGTAGACGGCTGCAGGGAAGCCGTAGGCGAGGAAACGGGTGACGTCGCGCCACGAGGCGCGTCGGGAGCCGGTCACGGCGCTACGCGCGCGTGCGACCAGTTGGCTCAGGCGGCCGGTCAGCTGGGGATCGGGTGCGGCGGACTGGATCAGGGAAAGATGAGTTGCGGTGCGCTGATAGAGCGCGACAAGTTCGTCGGTCTCGGCGCCGGAGAGCCGGCGCTGGCGCCGGAGCAGGTCCTCCAGGCGGTCCCATTCCGCTCGGTGGGCGGAGACGAAGACGTCGAGGTCCATCGGTGTGCCTGCTCCTCGGCTGCTCGTCGGCGGGCCCGTCGTGAGTGTCAGCTTGTCGTACTGCGATGCTCAAGGCCCTCAGCTTGGCAGACTGGGCGCTCTCGGGGCAGGCCAGGGGAAGGACAACGGGCGTGAGTGAGCTGGTGACGGGTGAGGCGGTTGCGCTGGAGTTGCGCCCCGCGAGGCTGCCCAGCAGGGCGCTGGCCGTCCTGCTCGATCTCATCGTGGCCTTCGCCGCGTATGTGATCGTGAGCATGGTGCTGCTGATCTCCACGGCCTCCCTGGACGAAGCCGCTCAGATCGCGGTGTCCATAGCCACGTTTCTGCTGGTTCTCGTGGGCGCGCCCATCGCTGTGGAGACGCTCAGCCATGGGCGGTCGCTGGGCAAGCTGGCGTTCGGTTTGCGGGTGGTTCGCGACGACGGCGGGCCTATCCGGTTCCGGCACGCTCTGGTGCGCGGGGCGATCGGCGTCGTCGAGATCCTGCTGACGCTCGGGGTCATCGCTTGTATCGCTTCGCTCGTGTCGGAGCGAGGGCGACGGCTCGGCGACGTGTTCGCGGGGACCCTGGTGGTGAGGGAGCGAATACCCGCTGCCCGCGTACGTTCCGTGCCCCCGCCGCCTTGGCTTGCGGGGCGGTTCTCAGGACTCGATCTCTCAGCGGTCCCCGACGGGTTGTGGCTCGCCATCCGGCAATACCTCACACGCATGCAGCAGCTGGACCCCCAAGTCGGCGGCGCCATGGCGGAACGGCTCGCCGCCGATCTCGCGGAGCGAACAGGAACGCCGGTGCCGCAAGGGGTACCGCCGGCCGCCTATCTGGCTGCGGTGGTGCAGGAGAGGCAGACGAGGGAGATGCGGAAGGCCCACGCCGACGGGGTCGGTATCCGTGGAACGGCCGATGGTGGCCAGTACGGGAGCGGTGGCGCGGCCCCCGGGGCGTATCCGTCTCCCTCCCACCCCGACCACCCAGCCCACCCCGCCGAGGCCACCCATTCGCCGCTGCCCTCCTATCCGGCATACCCCTCCTATCCCTCGGCGGTTACCCCGCCGCCGCCACCGGCCGGGTCCGGGCACTTCCACGAGGTTGCTCAGTCGGCGCGAGGAACCGGGCAGCCCGATAGCCCTCCCGGGAGCCCTGCGCAGCCGCCGCAGCCCGGCCCGGCGCACAGGGGGCAGGGGAGTGCGGCCACCGAGTCGGCCGACACCGACCGGCCCACGACCGGCTTCGCCCCTCCCGCGTAGGCACGACACGGCAGCCTGCCTCGGCGCCCGCTGACGGAAGGACGGCGGGAACCCCCCTTCACGTGAAGACCGACGGCGGCGAGTCCAGGTCCTCCAACTCGATGCCCGGTGCCGCGAGCACCACGTCTCCGGTGATGTGCACGACGTGCTGTTCGCCGGTGTCCAGGGCTGTGACCTGGTACTCCTCCACGGTCAGAGGGCCGTTGTCAGTGCCGTGTGCTTCTCTTTTCAGCAGAGCCCAGGACTGGTCCACGGTGCGCGGAGCGAGGACCGGGTCTGTGAGGGCGACCAGGCGTACGCGGGTTGCGGAGCCGGAGGGGGTGAGGCGCAGCAGACGGGTGGTGGCGATGAGGAACGCGGGAGAGGTACCCGTGAAGGCATGGGCGCGGACATTGCCTTCCGTCGCGTCGGTACCGGTGGGGTCGGTGCGGACCCAGGTGACGCCGTCCAGCGCGGCACCGCGCACCTGCCAGCCTGACGCGTGCAGTTCGAGACGGAGGGGACGGCCGAGTTCGTCGAGGGTGAGGTCGACGGAGCCGCGGTGATCGCCCGAGGGGGAGGTCAGTTGCGAGACATAGCGCCAGCCGGAGGGGCCGGGGGCGCAGTGGAAGTGCTCTTCTGCGAGGGGGGTGTGATCGTGCGGATCGTGGAGCGAATAGCGGCCGCGGGGCATGAGGGTCCTGGGGTGTGACGGGCTGGTCCGGTTCGCCGCGACAGGTCGGTGACGTTCCGGCACGGCCAAAGGGGCAGGCCCCCGGCACGGGGGTGCGGGGGCCTGCCTCGGAGGTCCTGCTGCTGAGCTGCGCGTCAGTGCACGGGCGGGCGGCTCAGCGGGCCGGCTTGTGGAGTCAGTAACGGTAGTGGTCGGGCTTGTACGGGCCTTCGACCTGGACGCCGATGTACTCGGCCTGCTCGGGGCGGAGCGTGGTCAGCTTCACGCCGAGAGCGTCGAGGTGGAGGCGGGCGACCTTCTCGTCGAGGTGCTTGGGCAGCACGTAGACGTCGGTCGGGTACTCGTCGGGCTTGGTGAACAGCTCGATCTGGGCCAGCGTCTGGTCCGCGAAGGAGTTGGACATCACGAACGACGGGTGACCGGTGGCGTTGCCCAGGTTCAGCAGGCGGCCCTCGGACAGCACGATGAGGACCTTGCCGTCGGCGAAGGTCCAGGTGTGGACCTGCGGCTTGACCTCGTCCTTGACGATGCCGGGGATCTTGGCGAGGCCGGCCATGTCGATCTCGTTGTCGAAGTGGCCGATGTTGCCGACGATCGCCTGGTGCTTCATCTTGGCCATGTCCGAGGCCATGATGATGTCCTTGTTGCCCGTCGTGGTGATGAAGATGTCGGCCTTGTCGACGACCTCGTCCAGCGTCGTCACCTGGTAGCCGTCCATCGCAGCCTGCAGGGCGCAGATCGGGTCGATCTCGGTGATGATCACGCGGGCGCCCTGGCCGCGCAGGGACTCAGCGCAGCCCTTGCCCACGTCGCCGTAGCCGCAGACGACGGCGGTCTTGCCGCCGATGAGCACGTCCGTCGCACGGTTGATGCCGTCGATCAGGGAGTGGCGGCAGCCGTACTTGTTGTCGAACTTCGACTTGGTGACCGCGTCGTTGACGTTGATCGCCGGGAACAGGAGGGTGCCGTCGCGGTGCATCTCGTAAAGGCGGTGGACGCCGGTCGTGGTCTCCTCGGTCACGCCGCGGATCTCGGACGCGAGCTGGGTCCACTTCTGGGGGCTCTCGCTCACGGTGCGGGTGAGCAGTTCGAGGATGACGCGGTGCTCGTCGGACTCGGCGGTGTCGGGCGAGGGGACCTTGCCGTCCTTCTCGTACTCGACGCCCTTGTGCACCAGGAGGGTGGCGTCACCGCCGTCGTCCAGGATCATGTTGGGGCCGCCGGTGGGGGTGTTCGGCCAGGTCAGGGCCTGCTCCGTGCACCACCAGTACTCCTCCAGGGTCTCGCCCTTCCAGGCGAAGACCGGGATGCCCTGGGGGTTGTCGGGCGTGCCGTTCGGACCGACCGCGATGGCGGCGGCCGCGTGGTCCTGGGTGGAGAAGATGTTGCAGGACGCCCAGCGGACCTGCGCGCCCAGGGCGGCCAGGGTCTCGATGAGCACGGCGGTCTGCACGGTCATGTGCAGGGAGCCGGTGATTCGGGCGCCCTTGAGGGGCTGCGCCTCGGCGTACTCCTTGCGGATCGCCATGAGGCCCGGCATCTCGTGCTCGGCGAGGGTGATCTCCTTGCGGCCGAACTCGGCCAGGGAGAGGTCGGCGACCTTGAAGTCCTGTCGGTTCTCGACAGTGGTCATTGCTGGCTGCTCCTCGGTGGTTGGGTCGAGGTGGGTACGGCTGATCTGCGCGGCGGCGGACACAGGGGTGCCCGAAGAGCACGCGGGCATGCCCGTGTGCGCGCAACGCAGTCCGTCGGAGGCCCTCTCTCCCTCGGCCGGTCCCGCTGGGGACCGCCCGACCGCCATCAGCAGCGACGTCTGACTGCGTCCCAAGCTACACCGGGCGGCCCAGCCGCCCCCAGTCCACCTCCGAACAATTCACGCCGAACACGGCACCTGGTGACTCGGGGCCACCGGGGTGCCGTGACGGCGGGCACGGCCTAGCGGCGAGGCCCTCGGTGACAGGACGGTCGAGGCCGTCGGTGACGGGACGGTCGAGGGGGTCGGTGGCCGGCCGGTCGAGGCGGAGGCTTCCGGTGATGCGGAGGGCGAGGTTCTGTTCGAGTACTGACGGGGCGGACCGTACGAGCCCGGCTCGGTGCGCCGGACAAGGAGGCCGCCATCCGTGAGATGGCGGAGCTGCCGGCGCGCAGCGGCAAGGTCGCCGACGTCGGCGAGCTGGTGCGCACGGCGCTGCGGAGGGAGGAGCAGGGCACGACCGGGCTCGGCGAGGAGATCGCGGCCCCGCACGCCAAGACGGACGCGGTGACCGCGCCGGTCGTCGGGTTCGCGCGTTCAGCGCAGGGCGTGGAGTGGGGCTCGCTCCGACGGTACGAAGGTGAGGCTCGTGTTCATGATGGCCGTACCGGAGGCCGCCGCGGGCGACGAGCATCTGCGGATTCTGGCGCTGCTGTCGCGGAAGCTGATCGCTGCCGGATTCCGGGAGCGGTTGCTGGCGGCGGCGGACGAGGGGGCGGTGCTGGGCGTGGCGTTTTGCGCGAGGTCGAGTAGCCGGGCCGCTCCGCCGGACCAGGGTGGCTCGCTCGGGGCCACAACCGGCCGGGGGCTCAACCAGTCGGGGGCACACCGGCCGGACTCACAGCCGGCCGGACTCACAACCGGCCGGACTCACAGCCGGCCGGGTTCACAACCGGCCGGGGACCGCCGAACAGGTGACGCTGCATCAACAGGTCGGCGGGTCACCGGACATGGGGAGGTGCCAGGGAGCTCAGTGCTCCGTGGACGGGGTCGGGCCCCCCGGCGAGGCTTTCCGGTCCGGGCCCTTGGCCGCTTCGGCCTCGCTGTAGATGTCCGGCTCCAGGTAGATGACGCGGGCGATCGGCACGGCCTCGCGGATACGGGCCTCGGCGGCGTCGATCGCGGAGGCGACCTCACCGGCGGTGTTGTCGTGGCGCACGGCGATCTTGGCGGCGACCAGGACCTCCTCGGGGCCGAGGTGGAGCGTGCGCATGTGGATGATGCCGGTGACCGTGCTGCCGTCGACGACCGCTGCCTCGATCTTCCTGACGTCCTCGGCGCCGGCCGCCTCGCCGAGCAGCAGCGACTTGGTCTCGGCGGCCAGGACGAGCGCGATCAGGATGAGCAGCACACCGATGCACAGGGTGCCGATGCCGTCCCAGATGCCGTCGCCGGTGAGCAGGGCGAGGCCGACGCCGCCGAGGGCCAGGATGAGACCGACGAGCGCGCCGAGGTCCTCCAGGAGGACGACCGGCAGCTCGGGCGCCTTGGCGTGCCGCACGAACTCCTTCCAGGACCTGCGGCCGCGCACGGCGTTGGACTCCTTGATGGCCGTCCGGAAGGAGATCGTCTCCGCGATGATCGCGAAGACCAGCACGCCCACCGGCCAGTACCAGTGCTCGATCTCGTGCGGGTGCTTGATCTTCTCGTAACCCTCGTAGATGGCGAACATGCCACCGACCGAGAAGAGGACGATCGAGACCAGGAAGGCGTAGATGTAGCGCTCGCGGCCGTAGCCGAACGGGTGCTGCGGGGTCGCCACGCGCTGGGCCTTCTTGCCGCCGAGCAGGAGCAGCCCCTGGTTGCCGGAGTCGGCCACCGAGTGCACCGACTCCGCCAGCATCGAGGACGAACCACTGAAGAGGAACGCCACGAACTTCGCTACGGCGATCGAGAGGTTGGCGAACAGTGCCGCCACGATCGCCTTGGTGCCGCCTGACGCGCTCATGAGTTCGCGATGTCCCTTCGTACGCCGTCCATCAGGGCTTTGCCCGCTCGCGGGCTTCGCCGGCCCTTGCCGGTGGGCCAT
The DNA here is from genome assembly GCF_043204795.1 of Streptomyces sp. NPDC047706. Classification (NCBI taxonomy): domain Bacteria; kingdom Bacillati; phylum Actinomycetota; class Actinomycetes; order Kitasatosporales; family Streptomycetaceae; genus Streptomyces; species Streptomyces sp. NPDC047706. The sequence goes on from NZ_JBIDCW010000014.1 coordinate 7,058, forward strand.
TGTTGCAGCCCGGCCCGGCGGGGGTGCGCCTGGTCAGCACACCCGCGGGATCAGGCCACCACGGTCGCCCGGAACAGCGTGCCCGTACCGGACACTTCGGCCCTTTCGCCGGCTGCTACGAAGACGGAGCAGCCCGGCGCCAGCACGTGTTCGCCGGCCCGTACCGAACCCGCGGTGCACAGCAGGATCTGCGGGGTGGCGCGGGTGAGGTCGCGCGTGGGGCCGCCCTCGGCAAGGACGTAGCGGGAGAGCCGGAACTCGTCGATCGGGGTCTCGTAGATTTCCTCGCCGTCCGGGGACGCCTCCGGACGCAGGACGCCCGCGTCGTTCGCCTCGAAGCGTACGACGCGCAGGAGTTCGGGGACGTCGACGTGCTTGGGGGTCAGGCCGCAGCGCAGCACGTTGTCGGAGTTGGCCATGATCTCGACGCCGAGACCGCTGAGGTAGGCGTGCGGGATGCCGGCGCCGAGGTACAGCGCCTCGCCGGGCTGCAGGCGGACGTGGTTGAGCAGCATCGCGGCGATCACTCCCGGGTCGCCCGGGTAGTGGTGGGCGAGGCCGGCATACGGGGCGTAGTCGCCGCCGAGTCGCGAGCAGGCCGCGGTGGTCTCGGCGACCGTGTGGGCCATCTCCTCGGGGTCGGCGGTGAGGACGGCGGTGAGCACCTCGCGCAGCGCCGCGTCCTCGGGGTGGGCGCGCAGCAGATCGACGTACGGCTTGAGGGAGTCGACGCCGAGTCCTTCGAACAGCTCGGCGGTGCGGATCGGGTCACGGAATCCGCACAGGCCGTCGAACTCGGTGAGCGCGCAGATCAGTTCCGGCTTGTGGTTGGCGTCCTTGTAGTTGCGGTGCGGGGCGTCCACGGGGACGCCGCGGCGCTCCTCCTCCTCGTAACCCTCCTTCGCCTGCTGCAGGTCGGGGTGCACCTGGAGCGAGAGCGGGGCGCCCGCCGCAAGGATCTTCAGCAGGAAGGGCAGTCCGGGGCCGAACTTGGCCACCGCGGCCGGGCCCAGCTCCTTCTCGGGGTCGGCAGCGATCACGTCGACGAGCGTGCCGCGGTCGGTGCGCGAGGGTGCGCCCGGATGGGCGCCCATCCACATCTCCGCCTGCGGCTCGCCGGTCGGCTCGACGCCGAGCAGCTGCGGGATCGCGGTGGTGGAACCCCAGGCGTAGGGGCGGACGGTGTTGGCGAGGCGGTCCATTCGATTCTCTCTGCCGGGGCCGGCGGGGCACAGGTGGGCGTACGGCACGCGTACCTCGTTCGTACGACGTTCGTACGCCTTCGGTTCTCTTCGCGTACGGTCGCCGGTGCCCCCCGCGTACGGAGGTCGGGCGTCCTGAGCCAGATCAGGCCCTCGAGGCGAGCGCCAGGTAAACGGCGGCGAAATCCGTGATGGCGATCAGTTCGGAGAGGGTCTCCAGCTCACCGCCCGGTTCGGGTTCCAGCTCGCTGATCGGCGTGTCGTGGCTCAGGGCCAGGTCACGGGCTGCGGGGGCGGCGGTGAGCCCACCGATCGGGCGGTCGCGAAGCAGCACCACGCGCGCGTGCAGCGCGGGCGGGTCCTCCACGCGGTCTCGGAAGAAGTCGTCGGGGTCGGCGCTGGCGGCGAGCCGGCCGGCGAGCAGGGCACTGTGCGCGGCGAGCGCCTCGGGGAGTTCGGCCACGACGGCGGGCCGCCCCGACAGCTCCCCTAGCGCGGCGGCGAAACGGCGGCCCGCAGGGCCGGCCGAGGTGCCTTCCGTCCAGATCACCGGGAGCGCGTCGGCGAGTTCGGCGGCCAGGGTCTTGGCGGCATTGCTGTACGCCTCGATGGCCGGCCCGCAGCGTTCGGCGATGTGGTCGAGGCGGTCGGCGACCTTCCCCAGCGCGTCCGGCGGGGCGGTGAGCAGGCCGATGCGGTCCAGCAGCGCGAGCAGCGGGGTGAGCAGCGCCCACAGGACCCCGGGGGCGGACGCGGCGAGCGGCGGCTGCTCGTCCTGCTCGTAGGGGGCCGTCGCCATCGGTACGAACAGACCGTGGGCGCCGGCGACGGCCTCCGCGAGCGGGGTGCCCGCCGGGGCCACGGCGGCGACCGTGGAGCCGCGCCGGTAGGCCTGTTCGGCAAGCAGGGTGAGGCCCGGTTCGGTGCCGTCCGGGGTGGCGATCAGGAGCAGGTCGACCGAGCCGGCCCAGCCGGGGAGTTCCCAGCGCAGGGCGCCCGCGGCGGGTGCCACGCCGGTCGGTGCGAGGCGGATGACCGGGCTGCCGGGGCCGGCCAGCGTGCCGAGGAAGTCGGCGGCGTGGGTGGCGGCGGCACCGGGGCCGGCGATGAGGACGGCCCGCGGCCGGCCGTCGGGTTTCAGCTCACCGACTCCGGCCTCGACGGCGAACCGGGCGGCGGTACGCACGCGGGCACCGGCTTCTGCGGCGCCGCGCAGCAGGCCGCGCTGGTCGGCCTCTGCGAGGCCCTCCGGGGAGTCGAGCAGCGATTCGTCGAGCATGTGCGGCAGCCTCCGAACGCCGGGGTCGGCGGTTGTGCGGGCGGCGGGTCCTTGGGGGCGGGCCCGGTCTGCGCGGACGTCTGCGGGCCGTTACGCCGGGCGGCGGGCCTCGTCGACGAGGAGGACGGGGATGCCGTCGCGGACGGGGTACGCCAGGCCGCAGTCCTGGCCGGTGCAGAGCAGCTCCGCGTCCTGCTCCTTGAGAGGGGCGTGGCAGGCCGGGCAGGCGAGGATCTCCAGGAGGCCGGCTTCGAGCGGCATGGGGGGTCCCTTCGGGGCGGGGTGTGCGTACCGGTCCGGGTACGTGTGGCTGTGCGGTTGTGCCTGGTCAGGGTACCGCCGTGGAGGCGGGGGCGTGGGGGGTTGTGGTGTGCCGTCAAGGGCGTTGCGGCGGAGGCACGGTGAGTGGCGCCGGGGGACGGGGGCAGGAGTCGTCGGTGCGCGGTCACCGGTGGGCGGGCCACACGTGCGGTGACCGACGGGGAGGGGCTGGATGACGTACTCGCCCCCCACGAAGCCAAGCCGACGCCCCTACGCGGGCGCTGCCACGAAACCGAGCCGCGCCCCGGACACGCCGCCGCGCCCCCATCGAGCCCGGCAGCCGGCCGGACCCGCGGCGGGGATGCCGCCGCGCCGCCCGACCCCGCGCCCCAGGCCACCCCACCCCCTCCTCACCCCGCCTCACCCCGCCTCACCCCGGCCTCACCCCGGCCTCACCCCCGGATGATCTCCAGCGCCTCGTCCCGCACCTTCACCATCGTCGCCTCGTCCCGCGCCTCGGCGTTCAGGCGCAGCAGCGGCTCCGTGTTGGACGGGCGGACGTTGAACCACCAGTCGCCGGCCGTGACCGTCAGGCCGTCGAGTTCGTCGAGGGTGACGCCCTCGCGGTCCTCGAAGGCCGACTTGAGGGCGGCGAGGCGGCCCTGCTGGTCGTCGACGGTGGAGTTGATCTCGCCGGAGCCGGCGTAGCGGTCGTACTCGTCCACCAGGGCGGAGAGCGTGCCCTTCTGGCCGCCGAGGGCCGCCAGGACATGGAGAGCGGCCAGCATGCCCGTGTCGGCGTTCCAGAAGTCGCGGAAGTAGTAGTGCGCGGAGTGCTCACCGCCGAAGATCGCGCCGGTGCGGGCCATCTCGGCCTTGATGAAGGAATGGCCCACGCGCGTGCGGACCGGCGTGCCGCCGTTCTCCTTCACGACCTCCGGGACCGTCCAGGACGTGATCAGGTTGTGGATGACGACGCCTTCGCCGCCGTGCCTGGCCAGCTCGCGCGCGGCCACCAGGGCGGTGATCGCGGACGGCGGGACCGGGTCGCCGTTCTCGTCGACGACGAAGCAGCGGTCGGCGTCGCCGTCGAAGGCGATGCCGAGGTCGGCACCCTCGGTGCGCACGCGCTCCTGGAGGTCGACGATGTTGGCCGGGTCCAGCGGGTTGGCCTCGTGGTTGGGGAACGTGCCGTCCAGCTCGAAGTACATCGGCACGAGCTCCAGGGGCAGGCCCTCGAAGACCGTGGGGACCGTGTGGCCGCCCATGCCGTTGCCCGCGTCGACGACGACCTTCAGGGGGCGGATCGAGGTCAGGTCGACGAGCGAGCGCAGGTGGGCCGCGTAGTCCTCCAACGTGTCGCGCTGCGTGATCGTTCCCCGCCGCGCGGCGGGCTCGGGAGCGCCGGAGTCGCTCCACCGCTCGACAAGTTCACGGATCTCGGCGAGGCCGGTGTCCTGACCGACCGGCGCTGCGCCCGCGCGGCACATCTTGATGCCGTTGTAGCGGGCCGGGTTGTGCGAGGCCGTGAACATGGCACCCGGCAGGTTCAGCGCGCCCGAGGCGTAGTACAGCTGGTCGGTCGAGCAGAGGCCGATCTCGGTGACGTCGACGCCACGGAGCGCCGCCCCGCGCGCGAAGGCGCGTGACAGTCCGGGGGACGACGGCCGCATGTCGTGCCCGATGACAATCGCTTCGGCGTCGGTCACCTGGGCGAAGGCCGCCCCGAAGAGCTCGGCCAGCGGCTCGTCCCACTGGTCGGGAACGACGCCGCGCACGTCGTAAGCCTTCACGATCTGCGACAGATCAGCAGCCACGGCCAACCCTCCTGAAAGTCCTATCGGTGCCCCCAAACTACCCGCCGCAGCCGCCAACGCACGGCGGGGACCGAAACTGGTCCCCCAGCCGTAACCGTGAGGTCAGGGCAGCATCCAGCCGAGCACCGGCGAACTCTGGCCGACCACGATCCGACACACCACGAGCAACAGCGCCTGACTCCACGGCAAGCACCTTGCGCAGCAGGTCACCCTCGCGGCCCGCGAGCCCTACGGCCGCGCAGGCGATGGACGGGTTCTGCGGGGAGATCATCTTGCCGAGGACACCGCCCGAGCTGCTGGCGGCGGCCGGCAGCGCCGGCGACAGCCCCGACTCGCGCGCGGCGGTCACCTGGAGCGCCCCGAAGAGGGCGTTGGCCGAGGTGTCGGAGCCGGACACGGCGAGTCCGAACCAGCCCAGGAGCACACCGCCGAGCAGCACGAGCGTGCCGCCGGTGGACACGACCGGCCAGATGAAGACGTTGCCGCCGACCCGCTCCCCGTCCGGGCCGACGACGTCCAGGAGGGGCCGGTGGCAGGTCTGCGTGGCCCCGGCCGGCCAGTCCTTGGCGACCGGGATCTGCGCCTCGGAGAAGACGGCCACGATCAGCGCGTACGGCCCGTACGCCCGCACGACCTCCGCGCGCCGCTCCTCCGCGTCCAGTTCCTCGATGCCGGCGCCGGTCAGCACCGACGCGCGGACGGGCCCGGCGGCGGGCCCGCGCGACTGCGGCACGGCGACCAGGGCGCCGGCGCCCGCCAAGGCGGCGGCGATGTCGGCGAGTTGCCCGGGAGAAGTGGTTCGAGGCGGCGAACTGGGAGGTGGCGAAGGCGATTCCGCATGCCACCCGGCCGACACCCAGGTCTCCCGCAGGCCGCGCCGTCCGCCCACGAGGCCGACCAGCATCAGCGGCACCACGAGCGCCGGCAGCGGTGTCTGACGCCCCGCCACGGACGCCACGTCCTCCGGGGGCAGCCCGGTTACCTGAGCGAGCGTCGCCACCGGTGTGCCCATGGCGCCGAAGGCGACCGGCGCGGTGTTGGCGGCCGTCGCGGTGCTGGCGACCAGCGCGGTGCTGGCGACCAGCGCGAACGATCGCGGCCCTTCACCGGATCGAGGGCGGAAGGCCGTCGGCAGGCCGGTGAGACCCGCCAGACGGGCCTTCATGCGCACGCCGCCGGGCAGGATCAGGACGATCACCAGCGGCAGCGCCGCCACCAGGGCGGACGGACCGGGCGAGCCGGCGACGGGCCAGTTCCGGGACGTACACGAACGCCTTCCCGGGTGCCGCCATGCGGTAAGCGATTTCTCACGGGTGACGAAACGATCGTGTACGCGACAAGCGCTGGTCAATGGATGTGCGGCGTGCAACGAAATGATGCGGGCCCCGACCGGGCGCTCAGTTGTCGGGGGAACGCAGAACCCGCAGGTGACCGCGGCGCGCGACCTCCATCGGATCCGCCGCGCGGCCACCGCCGCCCGCCTGCGCAGCGCGCTCCTGAGGCCGCGCGGCCTCGCGCACCGCGTTGGCGAGCGCTTCCAGATCGTCCCCGCTGGGGCGGGCCGGAGCGGAGCCGTCGAGAAGCCGGACGACCTCCCAGCCGCGGGGGGCGGTGAGGCGCTCGGAATGCTCGGCGCACAGGTCGTAGCAGTGGGGTTCCGCGTAGGTGGCGAGCGGGCCGAGAACGGCGGTCGAGTCGGCGTAGACGTACGTCAGCGTCGCTACGGCAGGACGGCCGCAAGCGGTGCGCGAACAGCGACGTACAGGGCTCACGACGTTGGACGGTACCGCACTCTTGAGCGGGCCGCGACGACTCTCCACCAGGTCACTCCACCGTGTCGTGTTGTGAAGCACCCCACAGGCCCCTTCCGGCACACGCCGCTGACCTGCGCGGACACGCTTGTGCGCGGTCTCGTACGACCACGAAAGTGGTCAACACCCCACATAAACGCCGTCAATTGCCTCGTGATCGCCGGTCGCGGAGGGATACGGAATCGAGCCCAATCTTGGCTGGAATGGTCATCCGGCGACAGGCGGTGCGGCGTCGTGCGGCGGTCCGGAATGCCGTGTGGACGCCCGGCACACGCCTCGCGCGAGGACTACGCTTCACCAGTGATGGACAACCGAGTACCGCCCCGTGCCGCAGACCCCGGGCCCCGTCGCCGTGATCGTCACGGCCGGGGCATGCGCGGCCCGATCGCGCCCCCTCAGGTGCCGCTCGCGGCAAGCCGTGCCGAGGCGTTCGCCGATCTGGTGCAGGACTCCGTGGAGCGCCTCGAACGGCGGTGGCCGCAGCTCGCCGACATCGATTTCCTCGTCCTCGAGGTACCGCGGCTGGACGGCCCCGGCCAGGCGTGGAACGACGAGGCGGTACCCCTCGGCGGCATCGTCGCGGCACGCGAGGGGCGTCCCGCGCGGGTGGTCGTCTACCGGCGTCCCGTCGAGATCCGCACCAAGGGACGCGACGAGCGGGCGGCGCTGGTGCACGAGGTCGTCGTGGAGCAGGTCGCCGAGCTGCTCGGTCTGACGCCGGAGACGGTGGATCCCCGGTACGGCGAGGACTGAGCAGCCCGGCACGGCGCCTACTTCTGGAGCACCGACAGATCCTGCTCCGCCTCCGGCACGGCCACCGTCCCCCGGTCGTCGGGCAGGGTCTGGACCGTGAAGGCCGGGACGCCGTCCTGCGTCGCGGCGAGCGTCCGGGACGCGTAGACCTGGCCGCCCGAGACCCGCTCCACCGTCAGCGCGAACGTGCCCTCCAGCCCGCTCGGCACCGGCACCTGGACGTCCTGTGTCGTGCCCGCCTTGACCGAGTACGTCTTCGACGCCGCCGTGCCGCCCTCGGTGCCCGCCGACACCGTGACCTTGACCTGCGCCGCCTCACCCGGCGCGGTCAGCGACAGGGTCACGCCCTTGCCGGCGTTGCCCGCCGATGTCGCGCGCGTGCCGACGGCCCGCGTGGCGGGGATGTACGCCGTCTCCTGGGAGCCGTCCTTCCCACGCACCACCTGCACGGCCGCGACGACGGGCACGGCCTGGTCCGAGGGCGTCAGCACGAGCGAACCGGCCTCACCGCGGGTGACGTCGCCGAGGTCCAGCGCGGTCGTCATGCCCGACTTCACGCGCAGGGTCTCGTTCCCGGCCGGGGTGATCAGCCCGTTCGGCGAGGCCAGGCGCACCGTGAGGTCCGCGTCGGTGCCCCCCGGCGTGAACGCGACCAGGCGCACCGCCGTCGCGTCCTTGGGGATTCCCGGCATCACCAGGCTCCCCGCCGGGTCGGCGGCCGCGGCCAGCCAGTCGCCGCCCGCCTTGTCGTCCAGTGCCTGCACCGCGGCGCCGACCCGTCCGCTGCGGACGTTCACATGGACCGTGAGGTCGGTCTCCTCGGCGTCCGTCAGGGTCGACAGCAGGATCGGCTCACTGGACCGGGGGGCGACGGTGATGCCCTCCCCCACCGTGGACTCGAGCGCCCCGTCCTTGCCGTACAACTCGATGTCCACGACCGCGGCGGAGTCGTCCGGGTTGGTCAGGTGGGCGTAGTCGGTGCGCCCGTCGGCCGTGCTGGCCCCCGGGAACCAGAAGTCGGTGTCCGGCGCCGAGCAGCTGACGCCGAGCAACCCGCGCCCGGCACCGGCCGCGACCTCGGTCGTCTGCTGCACGGTCCACCCGGGCGCGAACTTCCCCTCCGCCGTGCCGATCAGCGCGGGCGCCTCGCCTCCCGAACTGTCGCCGGAGACCGGCGAGCCGGGCTCCTTGGGCTTCAGCACCGGCTTCTCGGCCTTGCCGCCGCCGGCGGGCAGCAGCTCGCCCTTGCCCTCACCACCCGTGCCGTCGGTGACCGGAGTGAAGGACGTGTACGTCGTCTCGGCGAGGTCGGAGGTGCTCGGCGCGGGGCACGCCAGGCTTGAACGCTCCACCGGCAACTGGGCGGCCGCCTTGGTCGTGTCCGTGCCGGTCGCCTCCGGGGCGGACAGCGCGGCGAAACCGGTGACCGCGGCGAGCGCGCCGGCGCCGGCGATCAGGGACAGGGTGGTGCGCTTCACTGCTGGCTCCCGTCGGGGCGCTCGTTGCCGCTGCGATGCGGGTGTTGCTGCTGGGCGGGGTCGTAGGCCGGGTCGTAGCCCTGCGGGTACTGGTCGTAGGGCTGCTCGTACGTCCCCGGCTGCTGCGGACCGCCGTACGCGTACGGGTCGTACTGCCCGCCCTGGTAGGGGTCCGCCTGGTACTGCTCGTGCCCGTACGGCTGCCCGTAACCGTCCGTGGAGTAGTGCGGGCCGGCGCCCTCGTACCGCTCGCCGCCGTAGGTGCCGTACTCGGCGCCCGCGTAGCCGGCGGTGTCGTACTGGCCGTAGGCCTGCTGCTGCGGGATCGGCACCTGGGGCTCCTCCTGCGCAGAAGGCGGGAACTCCTCGTCCCGGGCGGCCTCTTCGGCCTCTGCCTGCGCGCGCAGGCGGCGGGCCCGGCGGCCCTCGCCTGCGACGGCCTGAACGGGGATCACAGGCTCCTCGGGAAGGTCGTCGTCGATGTCGCGCCGGCGCCCGGGCAGGGCGAGCACGACGAGGACGACGGCGAGGAACCCCTGCGCCCACAGCCAGGCGGTGTGGCCGATCGGATCGTCGTAGGTCACGTCCAGGGTGCCGCCGCCCGCAGGGAGTTCGAAGCCCTGGGCCCAGCCGTCGACGGTGGTGCGGGTGAGCGGCTTGCCGTCGAGGGTGGCTGTCCAGCCGTCGGACGCGGTGTCCGCGAGGCGCAGCACCCGGCCGTCGGCGCCGGCCGGGACGTCGGTGTGGATCTCGACGGGTCCGGCGGCCACCGGCTGCGGGGCACCCGAGCCGGAGGCCGGGACGACGACCGCGCGCGCGACCTGGCGGTCGACCCGCCACAGGGCGCCGCCGTCCTGCTGGCTGAGCCTGCTCAGACCGGGCGTGGTGTCCAGGACGCGGCTGACCTCGCGGGGCGCGCCCTTGTGCACGAGGACGTAGCGCACGGCGAAGGCGCCGAGCTGGTCGGCCTGGTCGGCGCCGGAACCGGCGACGAGGTTGGCGACGACCTTGTCGAGCACGGCGTGGCCGCCGTCGGCCGCCGCGAGTTCGGCGTCGCCGAGGCGGGCGCCGGAACCGCGGACCAGGGTGTAGCCGACGCGGGCCGTGGAGTCGCTGTCGAGGACGAGGGTGCGGGCCTGGTCGCGGGTGCCGCTCTCCTCGGCGACGAACGCGGGCACCTGCACCGGGTCACGGCGCTCCAGTGGTCCGTCTGCGCCGCGGATCATCCATCCGGCGGCGACGAGCAGCGGGCCCGCGGCCGAGGCGAAGGCGATCAGCGCGGCGACCGGCTGGCGCCAGCCGAAGCTCTGCTCGGCCACCCGCGTGCGTGCCCCCTCGGCGCCGATGACGGCGGCCGTCAGCAGCGCGAGGGCGTAGACCAGCGTCGCGGGGCCGGCCCAGGCTGATCCGTTGGACAGCACCGCGAGGACGAGGCCCACCAGGGCGACCACCCAGGCCGCCCTGATGCCCCGCCGGCGCTCGTCGCGCAGCAGGGCGGCAAGCGCCGCCAGCACGATGCCGATCAGCATCAGTCCGCTGACGGTGCCGGGCCCGCCCGGGCTCGCGCCCAGCAGGTCGAAGGCGGAGGCGGCCGAGGCGCCGTACTCCAGGCCCGCTTCGCGGAAGAAGCCGAACGGCAGCAGGGACAGCGACCAGGGGGCGAGGACCAGCAGGGGCGTGCCCAGCTGGGTAGCAAAGCGCAGGCCGTAGGCGGTGATGTCGCCGCGGCGCACCACGAGCAGCCCGACGCCGAGGATCAGCGCGAGCGGCCACACGATCGGCGTGAACGCGGTGGTGACGGTCAGCAGCAGGGCGTAGGCCCAGGTGGCGCGCCAACTGCCGCGCGCGCCGGAGGCGTTCGCGAGGCCGCCGGCGGCGGCGCCCGCGCGCGCGAGGAGCGGCAGCAGCACGGCGAGGACGGCGGTGCCGAGCCGGCCGCCGGCGAGGGCGCCGGTGGCGGCGGGCAGGAACGCGTACACGACGGCGGCCCAGGCGCGCAGCAGGCGGGACTCGACGAGCGGGCGGGAGGCGAAGTACGCGGTGACTCCGGCCAGGGGCACCGAGCAGACCAGCAGCACCGTGACCGCGAGGCCCGCGGAGCCGAACAGCGCGGAGGCCAGCATCGCCACGAGCGCGAGGTAGGGCGGCGCGGAGCCGTCCCCTCCGGCGCCCACCGGGTGCCAGGAGTCGAGGTAACGCGACCACAGCTCAGCGGAGTCGCCGGGTGCGGGCAGCAGGGCGCCGCCCGCGAGGGAGCCGCCGCCCAGGAGGTCGCGGCAGGCGGCCAGCGACACGAGCAGCAGCACCAGGAACAGCACGGGGCCGGGGTTGCGGGCGATCCGCTTCAGGCGGGCGAACTGCTCGATCTCCAGGAATTCCGCGTCATCGCCGCCGGGCCCGGACTCGACAGCGCCGCCGTGGCGTCCCGCGCCGGAGGTGACCTCCGGGTCGGAGCTGCTCATGACGCTGCCCGCGACCTGTTCGACGGTGGCCCGCACCGTCGCGCCCGGCGGCGGGAACAGGGGGCGCAACTCGCCCTTGTCGACCATCGGCCGGCCGCGCCTGCGGCGGCCCGCGACGATCCGCTCGGGCCGCAGCAGCACGCCCATCAGACCGCGGATCTCGTCGACCGCCTGCCCGGGCACCTTGCCGACGAGGTAGGCGACGGTGCGCAGCAGGGTGCCGAGGACGAGGCGGAACAGCACCCAGGGCAGCGTGGCCGTGCGGGCGTTGACGAGGAGGGTGTAGACGGCGCCGGCCTTGTCGACCTTGTGCGGGGAGGCGGTGGTGCGGCCGGCGCAGTCGACGGCCCGGCGCTCGCGGGAGGAGGCCTCGGCGTGGCGTACGACGGCGTCGGGGGCGACGAGGACGCGGTGCCCGGCGGCGTGGACACGCCAGCACAGGTCGACGTCGTCGCGCATCAGCGGCAGGCGCCGGTCGAATCCACCGAGCTCTTCGAAGACGTCGCGCCGGACCAGCATGCCGGCGGTGGACACGGACAGCACGGGCCGGACGTGGTCGTGCTGTCCCTGGTCCTGCTCGCGGCGGTCCAGGCCGGTCCAACGGCGGCCCGAGTTGGCGATGCTGACGCCGACTTCGAGGAGCTGCCTGCGGTCGTACCAGCCGCGCAGCTTGGGGCCGACCACGGCCACGTCGTCGCGGCCGAGTTCGAGTTCGTTCTCCACCACCCGCAGCAGCTCGGCCAGCGCGTCGGGTTCGGGCGCGCAGTCGTCGTGCAGCAGCCACAACCACTGCACGGGCTCTCCGTGCGGCAGCTCGGGCATGTCGTAGGCGTCGTCGCGCCAGGTGCGCGTGACGGGGTCCCAGCCGCTCGGCCGCTTCAGGTACGGCAGCTCGTCCGGGGTGAGGACGGGCGCCGAGCGGTTGGCCTCCTCAACGGCCTGGCCGAAGCCGGTGCGCCGGGCGAGGTGCAGCACGCGGTCGGGGCCGAGCGCGGCGGTGACCTGCTCCGCGGAGTCGTCGCCGCTGCCGGTGTCGGCGGCCATGACGAACTGAACCGGCCGCTCCTGGCCGAGCAGCCCGGCGAGCGCGTCGGGCAGCCAGCGGGCGCCGTCGTGGGAGACGAGGACCGCGGTCACCACATGACGCGGGAACTCTGGTGTGGCAGCGGCATCGTGATGGGCTGCCGTGTGGCTGTGCACGGACATCGAGGTACGGGCCCCGGTTCGGTGGACTGCGGTGGACACCTGTGCCGCATGGGGGCGGCGGGGTGTCTCGGACGAGCGCCCACACTATCGGCTGCCCATGACGACGGCCCGCCGCCTGTGGACAACCCACCCGCGACGGGCCGTTCGCCCCGTATGTACTTCGCCCCGTATGTACGAGGACGTTGTGTGCCGTCGGCTCAGACGGCCGCCTTCTTCAGGCGGCGGCGCTCCCGCTCGGACAGGCCGCCCCAGATGCCGAATCTCTCGTCGTTGGCCAGGGCGTACTCAAGACATTCGGAGCGGACCTCGCAGGCGAGACAGACCTTCTTGGCCTCTCGGGTCGAGCCGCCCTTCTCGGGGAAGAAGGACTCGGGGTCGGTCTGGGCGCACAGCGCGCGCTCCTGCCAGCCGAGTTCCTCGTCCGCGTCGTCGACCAGCAGTTGCTGCACCAGCTCGGTCATGTGCGCCCCTCGTCTGTCTTTCGCGTCCCCGTGATGTAGCCGTTACCGATTCCGGCTGAACGACACGAGTGAAATTACAAGTGTGCTGCTCCGGGCGAGTCAAGCCGAGATCTGCTATTGAGCCCCTTATTCACTCTGCGGAACCAAGGCCGTGCGGAAAGTGTTCAAATCGCCATAAACCTTGACACGCTGTTGGGGCCCGGGAGGCCGTCGGCCTCACACGCACCCTGTACGGAGAAGGACGCCCAGTGGCTCAATCTCGTTCCGACGCACACGCCGAAGCGAACCGGATCACAGTCGGATCACAGGATCGCAACGGGGCTTGCGCGCCCGGTTGTGCGCCATGTGTCCCGGTGAAGGCCTGAGCAAACCTTTCACCTGACCGATGAACCGGAAGAGGTGAAACATGTCCCACATTTCGGGCGCCGAGTTGACAGTGGGGGTGTCAGCCGCTGTCCTAGGGGGCATGCTCGCGAACTTGGCGCCCACCTCGACCCGCTCCGCCGGGTCCCTCGGTGCTGCCCACGCTCGCCGTAGCTGTTGTTGCTGTTCCAGCTGTTGAGCCCAGCGCGCTCCGGCTGCCTCTGAGTCCACCGCGACTCGGCTGCTGTTCCCCACGCCCCACCCGGGCGCTCCTCCCGCCCGCGATCCGGGCGGACGGCCGTGACATCCAGCCCCGCACCTCTCCCCGCCGAGGAACCTCCCCACCCCATGAACAGCGACAGCGACCTCCAGATCGCCGGCGACATCCTCGAAGTCCCGCACCTGCTCCAGGCCCCGCGCGAGCACCCGGCCACCGTCGCCGACTTCGTCGGCCTGGCGCGCTCCGTCGCCGCCGACCGCGCCCAGTGGGAGCACCTCGTCCGGTACGACGCCACCAGCCGCTGGTACCACCGGCTGCGCACCGGCCCCGGCTACGAGGTGTGGCTGCTGTCCTGGGTGCCCGGTCAGGGCAGCGGGCTGCACGACCACGGCCCCTCCTCCGGCGTCCTCACCGTCCTGGACGGCACCCTCACCGAGCGGACGGAGCGGGGCACGCGCGCGTTGGGGCCGGGCCGGCAGCGCGTGTTCGCGCCTGGCTACGCGCACGAGGTGCTCAACGACACCCTCGAACCGGCGGTCAGCCTGCACCTCTACCACCCGGGCCTGACGGAGATGCCGATGCACACCCCGCAGTGCACGGCACTCGCCGAGCTCCGGTAACCGCGTGCCACGCTGTCGTACCCGCCTGCAACACTTGCTCCATGCGGATTGTGGTTCTGGCAGGCGGCATCGGCGGTGCCCGGTTCCTGCGCGGTCTGAAGCGGGCCGTGCCGGACGCGGACATCACCGTCATCGGCAACACCGGTGACGACATCCACCTCTTCGGGCTGAAGGTCTGCCCGGACCTCGACACGGTGATGTACACGCTCGGCGGCGGCATAAACGAGGAGCAGGGCTGGGGGCGTGCCGACGAGACCTTCCACCTGAAGGAGGAACTCGCGGCGTACGGCGTGGGGCCGGAGTGGTTCGGCCTCGGCGACCGCGACTTCGCCACCCACATCGTGCGCACGCAGATGACGGGCGCCGGGTACCCGCTGAGCGCGGTGACCGAGGCCCTCTGCGACCGCTGGCAGCCCGGGGTCCGGCTCATCCCGATGACGGACGACCGCGTCGAGACGCATGTGGCGGTCGAGCTCGACGGCGTGCGCAAGGCGATCCACTTCCAGGAGTACTGGGTCCGGCTGCGCGCGTCGGTCCCCGCCCACGCGGTGGTGCCGGTCGGCGCCGAGCAGGCCAAGCCCGCGCCCGGCGTGCTTGAGGCCATCGCCCAGGCGGACGTCGTCCTCTTCCCACCGTCCAACCCGGTCGTCTCGATCGGCACGATCCTCGCCGTGCCCGGCATCCGCGAGGCGATCGCCGACGCCGGCGTGCCGGTGGTCGGCCTCTCCCCGATCATCGGGGACGCGCCGGTGCGCGGGATGGCGGACAAGGTGCTCGCGGCGGTCGGCGTGCAGGCCACGGCGGCGGCGGTCGCCGAGCACTACGGCTCCGGGCTGCTCGACGGCTGGCTCGTGGACATGGTGGACGCGGGCGCGGTGGAGCGGGTCGAGGCGGCGGGCATCCGCTGCCGTGCCGTACCGCTGCTGATGACCGACGAGGAGGCGGCCGCGCAGATGGCGCGCGAGGCGCTGGCACTGGCGGACGAGGTGCGGGCGTCGTGACCGGCTACCGGGTCTGGGCGGTGCCCGGCCTTCCCGAGGTGGCTCCCGGCGACGACCTCGCCAAGCTGATCGCCACCGCCGAACCGGGCCTGGCCGACGGGGACGTACTGCTCGTCACGTCCAAGATCGTCTCCAAGGCGGAGGGGCGGATCGTCCGGGCGGACGACCGGGAGACCGCGATCGACGCCGAGACGGTGCGGGTGGTGGCCCGGCGCGGGCCACTGCGCATCGTCGAGAACCGGCAGGGCCTGATCATGGCCGCCGCCGGCGTCGACGCCTCCAACACCCCGGCCGGAACCGTGCTGCTGCTGCCCGAGGACCCGGACGCCTCGGCGCGGACGATCCGCGACGGCCTGCGCGGCGCCCTGGGCGTCGACGTCGGAGTGATCGTCACCGACACCTTCGGGCGCCCCTGGCGATCGGGACTCACCGATGTGGCGATCGGCGCCGCCGGCGTGCGCGTCCTCGACGACCTGCGCGGGGGCACCGACGCGCACGGCAATCCGCTGAGCGCCACCGTCGTCGCCACCGCCGACGAACTGGCGGCAGCGGGCGACCTGGTCAAGGGCAAGGCGTCCGGGCTGCCGGTCGCCGTCGTGCGCGGCCTGGCGCACACGGTGGCCGAGGAGGACGGCCAAGGAGCACGGGCGCTGGTGCGGGGCGCGCGGGACGACATGTTCCGGCTCGGCACGTCGGAGGCGGTGCGCGAGGCGGTGACCCAGCGGCGCACGGTCCGGTCCTTCACGGACGGACCCGTGGACCCCAAGGCGGTACGCCGGGCCGTGGCCGCCGCGGTCACGGCACCGGCGCCGCACCACACGACGCCGTGGCGTTTCGTCCTGCTGGAGTCGCCCGGGTCGCGGACCGCGCTGCTGGACGCCATGCGGGACGCCTGGATCGCGGACCTGCGGCGGGACGGCAAGACGGAGGAGTCCGTCGCCAGGCGGGTGAAGCGCGGGGACGTCCTGCGCAACGCGCCGTACCTCGTGGTTCCCTGCCTGGTCATGGACGGGTCGCACACCTACGGGGACGCCCGGCGGGACGGTGCCGAGCGGGAGATGTTCGTGGTCGCCGCCGGGGCGGGCGTACAGAACTTCCTGGTGGCACTGGCCGGGGAGCGGCTGGGCTCGGCATGGGTGTCGTCGACGATGTTCTGCCGGGACGTGGTGCGTGCGGTGCTGGGACTGCCGGCCGACTGGGACCCCATGGGGGCGGTGGCGATCGGCCACCCGGCAGAGGAGCCGCGGCCACGTCCGGACCGGGACGCGGGGAGATTCATCGAGGTGCGGTGATCACGCCCTGGCGGCGCCTACCCTCAGAGAGCAGTTCCTCTACCCCTTGGATCACATTCGTGGCTGGACGTTTCGCCCCCCGGCCCACGCGTACGACGGTGCGCGGTGGGGAGGTCGCCGTGCCCGCGAGCGTGCCGCGGCAGCCGGCGCGCGCGGCGGCGCGGGTGCGGACCTGGGCGCCGGAGGGGCCGCTCGATGCGGGGCTGGCGCTGGGACCGCTGCGGCGGGGCCCCGGGGACCCGACGTTCCGGACCACGCCGGACGGTTCGGTGTGGCGAGCGTGCCTCACGCCGGCCGGGCCGGGCACCTTGCGGGTGTCGGCCGGCGCCGGTCGGGTGCGCGGCGAGGCGTGGGGACCCGGCGCCGACTGGCTCCTCGACCAGCTACCCGACCTCCTCGGCGCCTCGGACGACCCTTCCCCCTTCGCCCCTCGGCACCGGATCGTCGCGCTCGCCCGGCATCGCCGGCCGGGGCTGCGGCTGGGGCGGAGCGGGCTGGTGCTGGAGTCCTTGATCCCCTCGATCCTGGAGCAGAAGGTCACGACCGACGAGGCGTACCGGGCGTGGCGGCTGCTCGTACGGAAGTTCGGCACGCCCGCGCCGGGGCCGGCGCCCGGGGGCATGTACGTGATGCCGGCGCCGCGGACCTGGGCGCTGATCCCCTCCTGGGAGTGGCACCGGGCCGGCGTCGACGACAAGCGGGCGTCGACGATCCAGCGTTCGGTACGGGTCGCCGCGCGGCTCGAACAGGCGATGGGGATGGAACCCCCGGCGGCGCGGGCCCGCCTGGAGGTCGTACCCGGGGTGGGCCCGTGGACGTCGGCGGAGACCGTCCAGCGCAGCCACGGAGCGCCGGACGAGGTGACCGTCGGGGATCTGCATCTGCCGGGGATCGTGGGGTGGGCCCTGGCCGGCGACCGGGACGCGGACGACGCCGTGATGCTCTCCCTGCTGGAGCCCTACGCCGGGCAACGGCATCGCGCGGCCCGGCTCATCCTCCTGAGCGGCAGGGTCCCACCGAGGAGGGCACCGCGGATGTCGCGAGGAGACATCGGCCGGCTGTGAGGCCGGCCGACTCTCGCGAACCGGCCGCGCACGGCCCACCGCAGTTCTCGCGGACCCGCAGTCGCGTACGGCGGGAAGGGGCCGTGTCGGGGGTGTCGGCCCGCAGCGGTTGGCGCGTCGACACGGGCGAGTCGGCAAGAGACCGACTCCGCGCCGTTCGGAGGACGGACACCCCCGGCGCGGCCCCGACACGACACGCACCGCAGGCGCTGGAGCACCCCCCACCGGACAGAGACCAGCCGCCGCAGGCGCTACAGCACCCCCCACCGGCCAGAGACCAGCCGCCGCAGGCGCTACAGCACCCCCCACCGGCCAGAGACCAGCCGCCGCAGGCACCACACCCCCTGCCCCCTACTGATCAGACGAGAACCGCACCGCGCCCCCCGGAATCCGGACGTCGCACCACACCCGCGCCCCGTCCCGGAGTTCGTTGTCCGGCCCCACCACCGCTCCGTCGCCGATCACCGCGCCGGTGAGGACGGATCGCCGGCCGACGCGCGCGCGGGTGCCGATCAGGGAGTCGGTGATGACGGCGCCGGGCTCGATCACCGCGCCCGGCAGGATCGTGCTGCCGAAGACGCGCGCGCCCTTCGCGACGAACGCCCCCTCGCCCACCACCGTGCCGCCGGCCAGTTTGGCGTCCGGCGCCACCCTCGCCGTAGGCAGGACGAGACGGTCACCGCAGCGGCCGGGAACCGCCGGAGAGGGAGCCCGGCCCAGCACCAGGTCCGCCGAACCACGCACGAAGGCCGCAGGCGTCCCCAGGTCGAGCCAGTACGTGGAGTCGACCATCCCCTGCAGATGCGCGCCGGCCGACAGCAGATCCGGGAAGGTCTCCCGTTCCACCGAGACCGGCCGGCCCGCCGGAATCGTGTCGATGACCGACCGCCGGAAGACGTACGCCCCCGCGTTGATCTGGTCGGTGACGATCTCCTCCGGCGTCTGCGGCTTCTCCAGGAACGCCGTCACCCGCCCGGTCTCGTCCGTCGGCACCAGCCCGTACGCCCGCGGATCCGTCACCTGCGTCAGATGCAGGGACACATCCGCCCCCGACGTCTCGTGCGTACGCACCAGCGCCCTGATGTTCAGCCCGGTCAGAATGTCCCCGTTGAAGACGAGGACCGGATCGTCAGGACCGGAGTGCAGCCGCGACGCCACGTTCCGGATCGCCCCGCCCGTGCCGAGCGGCTCGTCCTCCGTGACGTACTCGATGTGCAGCCCCAGCGACGAACCGTCCCCGAAGTGCGGTTCGAAGACCTCCGCCAGATAGGACGTGGCGAGCACGATGTGCTCCACGCCCGCCGCCCTCGCGCGCGCCAGCTGATGCGTGAGGAACGGCACCCCCGCCGCCCTGACCATGGGCTTGGGCGTGTGCACCGTGAGCGGGCGCAACCGGGTGCCCTTGCCGCCGACCAGGAGGATCGCTTCTGTCACCTGTCGTCTCTGCTTCCTGCCGGGACCGGCCGAACTGTCTTTCGGCCGGCCAGTGTATGCAGACCGATGTCCGGCGCCTTCGACGGCCGTACGCCTTCACCGAAAGCCCCCCACTGAACACGTCCGCCCGATATGTCTGCCTACTGCGTCCGTTGAACACGTCCGCCGAACGCGACCGCCGGTTGCGCCCCCACCGCACGCCCCCGTCACTCGTCCCGGCTCCCGCGCCACGCCCCCGGCCATCACGGCCGCCCCTGGAGGCGTGACGCCTGCTCACGGATGGATCCGAGCTTGCCGTACAGAAGCCGTCCTGGGCAGTCCGTCGCGAAACCGTCCCGGTGTCCGGAGATGACGCTCAGTCGTACGTTCGTACCCTTTTTGAAGAGGTTGCCTCCCCCGGACTTCAGGTATGTCGTGCCTCCCGGGTTGCCTCCGAACAGGCCCAGCTTCCAGGCGGCCAACTGCCCCACGGCCTTCACGGTCGTCGCGGTCGGTGACGAGGTGTTGAACGTGCCGATAACGGCGATCCCCGTGCTGTCGTTGTTGAAGCCGAGGGTGTGAGCTCCCATGACCGCCTTCGCCACGCCGCCCGCGCGCCCCTCGTAGAGGTTTCCGCACTTGTCGACGAGGAAGTTGTAGCCGATGTCCCGCCAGCCCATGCTCTGGACGTGGTAGCGGTAGATACTGCGGATGACGGACGGGGCCTGTGCGCAGGTGTAGTTGTTCCCGGTGGCGGTGTGGTGCACGAAGGCCGCCTTGACCGACTTGGTGTAGAGGAACTCCTTCTCGCGCAGCTTCTCGTCGGCCCCCCACCCGTGCCGGGTGGTGATGCGCGGGCGCGGGCCGATGTACGGCTGGGCCAGCTGTTCCTGCGTCATCTCGCCGGCGCGCAGCACGAACAGCTCGTCCTCGGTGTCCGCCCGGCCCAGCTCGGGGATCACGGTGGCGCCGATCGGCGCGAGCAGGGCGTTGGGCTCCGCGGAGGCCGCCGTCTCGGCGCTGAGGGGGCCGGTGAGCGGGGGGTCGCCGTCGGCACCGGTGCGAGGGGCGGTGGTACCGCCGGTCTCCGCCCGGCCGGGGTCGACGAGTTCGAGGCGCAGGCCGGAGGGGAGCGGGGCGGCAGTGCGTTCGGCAGTGCCCCCGGGCTCGACCCGCACCTCCACGCCGTCGGAGTCCCCGACCCACAGCGGTGCCGTGGCGCCACGGAGGCGGTCGGAGGTGCTCTCGGGGGTGCCCGGGTCGGGGGCGTGCTCGGCGGTGTGGGTCTCGACGTCCTGCCAGCCGGACCAGGCACCGGTTCCGGCGGCCCGGGTCCGGACCTGGACGCGGCCCTGGAGTTGGGCGGCCGGGTCGTCCCAGACGACGCCGATGAGGGAGAACCGCTGCACGTCGCGGCGGGGCAGTCCCTGCGCGGCGGGCGCGCCGGGGGCACGCTCACCGGTCAGGGTGACGAGGGGAATGGACTGGGTGCTGCCCGGGATGCCGGGCTGCACGGACCGGCCGGCCGTCTGTGCGGCCTTCGAAGCGGGCGCCGCCAAGGCGTTGGAGGGCAGGGTCAGCGGTAGGGCGAGGGCGGCGGCACACGTCACGCCGATGGAGGAAGCAAGGAATCCACGCATGCTCCTGATCCTGGACATAGCCATACAAATCTGTCCATCGGGGAATTGACGCGGCGTCGGCAGGTATTCGCCCGAACCGGTGGCCCCGCCACTCGATGCGCACCCCGCCGCGCGCGTACGCTTGCGCGGGTGAACGCCACCGACCGCACCCCTGCCGACCTGCTGCGTTCCGCGCTCGCCGCGGACCCCGCGCGCCCCCTGGTCACCTTCTACGACGACGCCACCGGAGAACGGGTCGAATTGTCCGTGGCCACCTTCGCCAATTGGGTGGCCAAGACGGCGAACCTGATCCAGGACGGACTGTCGGCCGAGCCCGGCGACCGGATCGCGCTGCTGCTGCCCGCGCACTGGCAGACGGCCGTGTGGCTGCTGGCCTGTTCGTCGGTGGGCGCGCTCGCCGACATGGACGGCGACCCGTCGCGGGCGGACTTCGTGGTGGCGGGTCCCGGCCGCTTCGAGGACGGCCTCGCCTGCCGCGGCGAGCGGTACGCGCTGTCCCTGGCACCGCTGGGCCGGCGCTTCCCGACGCCGCCGGAAGGCTACGCCGACTACGCCGTGGACGTGCCGAGCCACGGCGACCGGTTCGCGCCGTACGCGCCCGTGGACCCGGAGGCGCCCGCGCTGATCGTGGCGGGGGCGGAGTACACCGGGGCGGAGGTCGTGGAACACGCGGTGGCCGACGCGCCGGGGCTGGACCTGACGGGACCCGGATCGAGGATCCTGTCCGCACGCCCGTACGACACCTGGGAGGGGCTCAGCGCCGGGCTGTACGCCCCGCTCGCGATCGGGGGGTCCGTGGTGCTGTGCCGGAACCTGGACCGCCTGGACGGCGAGCCCCTGGCCAAGCGCATCGAGTCCGAACGCGTCACGGCGACGGCCCGCTAGGCCCCGCCGTCCGGATCAGACCGCGGACGCGGGGTCCGGCATCCGCGGCCGACCCCGTCCGCCGGCACCGGTCAGCACCGTCGCCTCCCAGCGGCCCGATCCGCACGACGGACCCCGGGCCCTGCCGGGAAGAAGCCCCGCCGGGTCCCGCAGCGGGCTCCCCGCACGCCCGCCGGAGGGCGCCCCTCGGACCCCCGGTGTCACCCGATCGGCCCCCCAGCACCCGCGCCCCCACCCCAGCCGGGTCATGGTCGTAAGAGCAGTAAGGGCAGCACGACACGCTCGTACCGTTCGTACACGGTCGTACTCCATGAGGGGTGGATTCCGTCGTGAGGGACACCGCAGGCTTGCCATCCGGGGGCCCGGACGACAACGCGCCGGCGGTGGTTCCCGGGCCGGCCGGCGGGGCTTCGGCGACCGGCGACGGGCTCATACGCCGGCGTCGGCGGCGCTGGACACGGGGCGGGACGGCAGGTGTCGCGGGGGTCGTCGCCGGCGCGCTGGTCGCCGGCTGGATCGTGTACACCAAGCTTGACGGGAACATCACGCCCGACGAGGCCGCGGCCGCCGAGCTCGCGCGCTACGAGCGGGAGCGGCCCACCGCCCTGGTACGGGGCGCCCAGAACATCCTGCTCATCGGGTCGGACTCGCGGGCGGGCGAGGGCAACGGCGCGTACGGGCGGGACTTGGGCACCGAGCGGTCCGACACCACCATCCTGCTGCACCTTTCGGCAGGGCGCGGCAGCGCCACCGCGGTGTCCATCCCCCGAGACTTGATGGTGGACGTCCCCAGCTGCCTGCGCCCGGACGGCAAGCGCACCGACCCGATGTTCGCGATGTTCAACTACGCCTTCGAGACGGGCGGTTCCGCCTGCACCATCCGCACCGTCGAGCGGATGACGGACATCCGGATCGATCACCACATGGTCGTCGACTTCAGCGGCTTCAAGAAGCTGGTGGACGCCGTCGGCGGCGTGCGGATCTGCCTCGAGGAGCCGATCGTCGACAAGGAGGCCAAGCTGCGGCTGCCCGCGGGCGTCGTGACGCTCGACGGCGAGCAGGCCCTCGGCTACGTCCGCGCCCGCAAGTCCCTCGGCAACGGCAGCGACACCGACCGCATGGAGCGCCAGCAGCGATTCCTCGCGGCCCTGGTGCAGAAGCTGCGCGGCAACGACGTACTGCTGAATCCGGTGAAGCTGTATCCCGTGCTGGACGCGGCCACGTCGTCGCTCACCACGGACCCGGGACTGGCGAGTCTGCGTGGTCTGTACGACCTCGTCCGTGGCCTGCGCGACATTCCCACGGAACGGGTGCAGTTCCTGACGGTGCCGCGGGAGTCGTACGAGGGCAATGCCAATCGCGACCAGTTGACGGAGCCCGCGGCGGAGCGGCTCTTCGAGCGGCTGCGCTCGGACGCGCCCGTGGAAGTCTCCGGAAAGACCGTTCTGGATTTCGCCGGAAGCACGTACGAGGGGAACGGCGGTACGGTTTCGCAGTCGTACGGTTACGGTGCGTACGCCGGTTCCGCCCTCTCCCCCGCTTCTCCGGCACCCACTTTCAGCGGCAAGACCGCCGCCGAGGACGACTGCCGGTAAAGCGCGCGCCAGGCCGGCCCACATTCGTTCCGGGAAATGGGCGGATTGCCCAGTTGTAGGGACGTGGAATTTGTCACCGTCGTCGCTTGCCGTCGAACCGGCCGGATAGTGTGAGCGCTTCCGGTGCAACCGGCCCCCGGCCACGCAGTCCTTTTCCGGGGTCGCGCACTGTGTACGAGGTTTGTACGAGACCGAGCGCCTCAAGGGGGAAGGCGCCGCGTGGCCCCGACGGAGGATTCAGGCAACCGTGGACGCGCAAGGCCGTGGGCGGGCGGAGAACGTCGATCCCGCAGACCAGTGGGTACTCAACCCGAACACCGGCGAATACGAACTGCGACTGAGCCCTTCCGCACCGCAGTCGACTGTTCCCGGCCCGCGCCGAGCAGGCACCCGCGGTTCCGGCGCGGTGCCCCGCGCCCGGACGTCGCCCGCGGGCCGGGACAAGCCGCCCGCCGGACGCGACACGCAGGACGCGCCGGACCGTGAGGTGCCGGGTCCGCGCAGGCGCCGTGGCGCGCCCGCCGAACCCGCGCCCGGGCGACGCGGACGCCGGCCCGCGAAGAAGGCGAAGGCGAAGAAGGCCGTGCTGTGGACCGGCGGTGTCCTGGCCTTCCTCCTCGTCGCGGGGGCCGGAGCCGGATACCTCTACCTCGAGCACCTCAACGGCAACATCACCTCCGTCGCCGACGACGGTGCCGGCACCGGTGGCTTCCAGAAGGACAAGGCCATCAACATCCTGCTGATCGGCACCGACAAGCGCACCGGCGCCGGCAACGACCGGTACGGCGACGCGGGCAGCCCGGGTCACGCGGACACCACGATCCTGCTGCACGTCTCCAAGGACCGCTCCAACGCCACCGCGCTGAGCATCCCCCGCGACCTCATCGTGGACATCCCGGACTGCCCCACCACCCAGGAGGACGGCAGCACCGAGGTGATCCCGGGCTCGACCGGCGTCCGCTTCAACACCAGCCTCGGCCAGAGCGGACGTACGCCGTCCTGCACCATGCGCACGGTCACCGAACTGACCGGCATCAAGCCGGACAACTTCATGGTCGCCGACTTCAACGCGGTCAAGACGCTGACCACGGCGGTCGACGGCGTCGAGGTGTGCCTGGCCAAGGACATCGACGACCCCGACTCCAAGCTCGACCTGCCGGCCGGCAACCACACGATCGCGGGCGAGGAGGCCCTCGCCTTCGTCCGCACCCGGCACTCCGTCGGCACCGGCGGCGACCTCAGCCGGATCGGCCTGCAGCAGCAGTTCCTCAGCGCGCTGATGCGCAAGCTGAAGTCCAACGACACGCTGACCAACCCGTCGAAGATGCTGAAGCTCGCCGAGGCGGGCACCGAGGCGCTGACCGTCGACTCCCAGCTGGACACCATCGGCAAGCTCAAGGACCTGGGTCTGGAGCTGGGCAAGCTCGACGTCAAGAACCTGACGTTCACCACGGTGCCGGTCGTCGACAACCCGGCCGAGACGGTCAAGGCGACCGTCGTGGTCGACGAGACCAAGGCGCCCGAGGTCTTCGCGGCCATCCAGAACGACGTCTCCTTCACCGCCGTCAAACAGCAGAAGGCCGAGGAGAAGGCAGCCGTGGCCGCCCGGCTGAAAGGCAGCAAGGCCGACCCGTCCGAGGTGCGGGTGCGGATCCTGAACGGCGGCGCCCCGTCGGGCAGCGCGCAGGAAACCCTCAACTGGCTCCAGATCGAAGAGGGCGTCGGCAAGTCCGAGAACGCCGGCAACGCCGACGAGGAGCTGGGCAGGACCACCCTGGAGTACGCGCCCGACCAGGCGGACCAGGCACGCAGGCTGGCCGACATCATGGGCCTGTCCGGGTCCGCGATGAAGCCCGGCGAGAGCGAGACCAACTCCCAGGGCCTGCCCACGATGACGCTGACGCTGGGCAAGGACTTCAAGGGTGCGGGCGTCTCCCTCACCGCTCCGACGAAGGCGCCGGACGTGGAGAAGTCCACGGCCGACAAGGTCGTGTGCGCCAAGTAGCAAATTGGGGGGTAACCCAACGGGTCCCTCGCGCGTCTGACTTGTCGCGGGGCGTAGCCGTTGGTGAAGGCGCAGGGGTGGGAGGGCGGGCAGGTGGCGCGGAGCAGTGTGCGCGGGAACGTTCCGGCAGTGGAGGACGAGGGCACGGAGTCCCGCACCACGCGGGACGAGAGGTCCACGGACGCGTCGGACCTCCGCGGGCGGCACGGTGGGCCCGGGCGGCCCGTGGGGCGCCGCGGCACCCCACGGCGGCCCCGCAGACGGCGCGTGCTGCGCTGGTCGGCGACGGTGCTGTCGGTGGTCATACTCGCCACCGCGGGCGCCGGTTACCTCTACTACGAACATCTCAACGACAACCTGGAGACGGGCCGGCGCAGCGGCGGCGACTCCAAGGCCGAGCGGCCGGAGCCGAACGCGGCCGGGCAGACGCCGCTGAACATCCTGCTGATCGGCTCGGACAGCCGGAACACGGCGGAGAACCTGGAACTCGGGGGCTCCCGGAGCAGCGTGGGCGGCAAACCGCTCGCGGACGTGCAGATGCTGATCCACCTCTCGGCGGACCGCAAGAGCGCGTCGGTGGTGAGCATTCCGCGTGACACCCGGGTCGACATACCCGCCTGCAAGGACCCGGAGACCGGCGAGAGCTACCCCGCGACCAACCGGATCATCAACGAGTCCCTCGCCCGCGGCGGCGCCGGCTGCACGCTGACCACCTGGGAGAACCTCACCGGCGTCTACATCGACCACTGGATGACGATCGACTTCGCTGGTGTGGTGGACATGGCCGACGCGGTCGGCGGCGTCGAGGTCTGCGTCAGGCAGAACGTGTGGGACCGCCCGCTGCCGGGCGTGCCCGGCGGCTCCGGCCTCAAGCTGGCGCAGGGCAGGCAGAAGGTGCAGGGCAAGCAGGCGTTGCAGTGGCTGCGTACCCGGCACGCCTTCTACAGCGACGTGGGCCGGGCCAAGGCCCAGCACATGTACATGAACGCGATGATCCGCACCCTGAAGCAGCAGAACGTCTTCACGGACACCGGCCGGCTGATGAACCTCGCCGAGACTGCCACGAAGGCGCTGAAGGTCTCGGAGGAGATCGGCACGGTCAGGAGCCTGTACGACCTCGCCCTGCAGCTCAAGACGGTGCCGACGAACCGCATCACCATGACGACCATGCCGACCGCCACCGACC
This sequence comes from Streptomyces sp. NPDC047706, assembly GCF_043204795.1. Lineage (NCBI taxonomy): Bacteria > Bacillati > Actinomycetota > Actinomycetes > Kitasatosporales > Streptomycetaceae > Streptomyces > Streptomyces sp. NPDC047706. The sequence continues at coordinate 33,072 of NZ_JBIDCW010000014.1, forward strand.
CGCAGAACGCCAACCACCTGGTGCCGGCCGGGGCGGACGCCGAGCAGGTCTGGTCGATGATCCGGGACGACGTGCCCTTCGACAAGAACGGGAAGGCCTCCACGAGCAAGCCCGGAAGCACGGACGGCGACCAGGGCAAGGCGTCGGCCGACCCCGCCACCGACGACGCCGAGATCGGGGTGCTGGTGCGCAACGCCACCGGGAGCGCCGCCGAAGGGCCGGTCGACGGACGGGCGAACGCGCTCGCCGCGGCACTGGTGGCGAAGGGCTTCACACGGGCGGCGGCGGACACGGCGGGCGGGCTGTCCGTGCAGAAGACGCTCGTCCGCTACCCGAGCGCCGAGTTGGAAGGCGATGCCCAGCGGGTCGCCAAGTCGCTGGGGATTCCGCTGAGTTCGGTGCGGAAGTCGACCGACGTCACCGGCGTCACGCTGGTGGTGGGCGCCGACTGGCGCGACGGCACGAAGTACCCGAAGCAGGGGGCGCCCCGGGCGGGGGACGTTCCCGAGTCGGCGGGCGCGATCAACGGGTCGGACCGTGGCCAGTGCATGGACGTGTACGCGCCCTACCGCTGGTAACCGTGCCGGGGCGCGCGAGCGGGCGTGCCCCCTGACGGTCACGCCGTGGCGGAGTCCCGCACGGCCGGGCGGCGCGACGCGATGACCCGCCTGGCCAGGGACCTGGGGCTGGTCAGGAAGCCGTACCCCCACGACATGTGCATCGTGACCAGGGCGAGGGGGATCTGGAGCCGGGCCTTCAGCGGAAGGCCTTTGCCCGCCGGTACGGAACCCAGCGCGATCGCCGCCAGATAGCCGCCGGGGATCACGAATCCCCACGGCGTCAGCGCGGCGCCCACGACGAGACCGGCCGCGATCGCGCAGACGGCGGTCGGCGGGGCGAGGTAGCGCAGGTTGATGGAGCCGGCGTGGTAGCGGGCGACGACGTGGCGCCAGCGGCCGTAGTCCTTGTACTGCTTGGCCAGCGCCTTCACGCTGGGCCGCGGCCGGTACGACACCTTCAGCTCGGGCGAGAACCAGATCAGCCCGCCCGCCTCGCGGATGCGGAAGTTGAGCTCCCAGTCCTGGGCGCGGATGAACTCCTCGTTGTACCCGCCCTGCTGTTCCAGGGCCGCGCGGCGGAAGACGCCGAGGTACACGGTCTCGGCGGGGGCCGCCTGTCCGCCGGTGTGGAACGCGGCGTTGCCGACGCCGATCTTCGAGGTCATCGCCGCGGCGACGGCGTGCTCCCAGTCGTTCTCGCCCTCGGCGTGCATGATGCCGCCGACGTTCTGCGCGCCGGTCTCCTCCAGGAGCCGGACCGCGGTCGCGATGTAGTTCGGGGAGAGCATGCCGTGGCCGTCGACGCGGACCACGACCGGGTGCCGGGAGGCCTTGATCGCGGCGTTCAGCGCGGCGGGGGTCCGGCCGGTCGGGTTGGGGACCGTGTGCACCCGGGGATCCTCGGCGACCAGCTCGGCGGCGATCTCGTCCGTACGGTCCGTGGAGGGGCCGAGAGCGATCACGACCTCCATCTCGCCGGCGTACTCCTGGGCGAGGATCGCGTGGACGGCGCCGCGCAGATGCCGCTCCTCGTTGAGGACGGGCATGATCACGGACACGGCGGGGAGCTGCACGTCGGGCTTCGCGTTCATAGGGGGCTCACGTTACCGCGAACGGGGGACAGCGAGCCGCCCCGCCCGTGGCGGTGCACCGGTCCGCAGATCGTATGGGCCTACGGTGCTGATGATCCCACGTACGGCCGTAGCGCCCGCTCCAGCGGAGGTTTCCCATGCCCGCCTCGCCGCCTCGGTCCCCCGCCCGTCCGCAGCACCGCCCTCAGCCGCGCCGTGCGGTGCGTCCCCCCGTGCGGCGCAGGAAGCCGCGTTGGGCCATGCGGGCGGTGACCACGCTGTCGGTGGTGATTCTCGCCTCGGCCGGGATCGGGCACGCGGTGGTCTCCAGCCTGGACGCGGGCATCACGCGGATCGACCCGTTCAAGGACATGAAGAACCGGCCGCGCGCCGGGCACGGGATGAACGTGCTGCTGGTCGGCACCGACGGCCGGGACAAGATCTCCGAGGCGGAGCGGCGCAGGTACCGCCTCGGCGGAGCGCCCTGCCACTGCACCGACACGATCATGATCGTGCACATCTCGGAGGACCGGGAACGGGCCAGCGTGGTGAGCCTGCCGCGCGACTCCTACGCCGAACTGCCCGCGCACACCGACCGCAACAGCGGCAAACCGCACGCGGCGCATCCGGTGAAGCTGAACGCGGCCTACGCGGAGGGCGGGCCGCAGCTGACCGTACGGACGGTCGAGAACATGACCCGGCTGAAGATCGACCACTATCTGGAGATCGACTTCGCCAGCTTCATGCGGACCGTGGACGTCCTCGGCGGCGTGAAGGTCTGCACCGCCCGCCCGCTGAAGGACTCCCACACCGGCCTGAACCTCCCCGCGGGCACGCACCGGCTCTCGGGCGGCGAGGCCCTGCAGTACGTTCGCGCCCGGCACGTCGACGGGGCCTCCGACCTCGGCCGGATGCAGCGCCAGCAGAACTTCCTGGCCGGGCTGATCGACCAGTCGACGTCCTCCGGGGTGCTGCTGAACCCGATGAAGTTCCGGGACGTGACCCGGGCCGTGCTGGGCTCGGTGCGCGCGGACAAGGGGTTCGGCACCGACGAACTGCTCGACCTGGGCCGGGCGATGCGCAACTTCTCGCCCTCCTCCTCGGAGTTCACGACCGTCCCCATCGGACGGATGGGATACGCCGTGAAGGGCATCGGTTCGACGCTGAAGTGGGACCCGGTGAAGTCCGGCCGCCTCTTCACGGCCCTGCGCGACGACAAGCCGCTGGCCACCAACCGGCCCAGGGACACCTCGGTGCGCGTCGACGTCGCCCCCCAGCAGATCCGCGTCCAGGTGGAGAACGGCACACAGACCCCGGGCCTCGCCCGCCGCGCGGACGCGGCGCTCGCGGCGACGGGCTTCAGCACCACCCGCCGTCCCACGAACTCCACGATCCAGTCCGTACGCCGGACGGTGATCGCCTACGACCCGCGCTGGGATCGCTCCGCGAAGTCCCTGGCGGCGGCGCTGCCCGGCAGCGAACTGCGGCCGGTCAAGGGGCAGGGGGCGACGCTCAAGGTGATCGTCGGGTCGGACTACCGGCAGGTGCGGAAGGTGAAGGCGGCGGATGTGCGCGAGGGGGAGTTCGGGGTGGTGCGGGGGGACGAGGTGAAGTGCTCGTAGGACGGCAACAGTTCCCGGGGCACGCCGCCGCCGCTGCCCCGTCAGTCCTCGATGCCGTCAGCCGCCCGCTTCGCCCGCAGCTCCATGATGGCCCGGCGGCGTGCCAGCCGGTGGGTGCGGCGGATCTGGGCCTCCTGGCAGCGGCGCTTGTCGCGCTCCGTCTCCGGCAGCATCGGCGGCACCCGGCGGGGCTTGCCGTCGGCGTCGACGGCGGCGAACACGAGGTAGGCGGAGCCCACCTGGGTGGGCGGGGCGGACTCGTTCCAGCGCTCGGCCAGGACGCGGACCCCGACCTCCATCGAGGTCCGGCCGGTCCAGTTGACCTGGGCCTTGACGTGGACCAGGTCGCCGACGCGGACCGGCTCCAGGAAGGCCATCTCGTCCATGGACGCGGTGACGGCGGGACCGCCGCTGTGCCGGCCGGCCACCGCGCCCGCCGCGTCGTCCACGAGTTTCATGATCACACCGCCGTGCACCGTGCCCAGCAGGTTGGTGTCGCTGTTGGTCATGATGTGGCTGAGAGTGGTCCGGGACGCCGAGGTGGGCTTACCCGCTATGTCCGGAGCGTCCGGGGTCTCCGGCTCCGGGGCACTGGCCTGGTCTGTCATGGGCTCCACCTTATGCCGAGGCCGGGACCGCGGAATTTGTGTCAGCTTGGCAACAGCACCGCTGTGATTTTCCGCCGAACCTTGTAAGGCACACATCCCTGCCCTGCACACTGGGCCCATGAATGACTGGCCCCAGGGATGGTCCGACGACGACCGCGGCAACCGGTACGGACGCGGCAGCGCAGGCGCGCAGCCTGAGAGCGCCCGCGTGATGCGCCAGGTCCGGCGCGGCCCGGCGGCACCGCCCGGCGGCCGGCCGGCTCCCCAGTACGGGGTCCCGCAGCAGCCGTCGTACGTCGACGGGCAGGGGTACGACGGTTACGACAGCGGCTACAACACGGGCCAGGTCTACGGCGGTCCGGGCGGCCGGGGCCCCGGCGGACACGGCGGACACGGTGACGGCTACGGCGGCGGCGCGCCGCGGCCCGCGCCGGACTGGCGGCGCCGCATCAAGGTGACATCGATCACGCTGGTCACCGTGCTGGTCGTCACACTCGTCGGCACGTACTTCTGGGCCGACTCCAAGCTCAACCGCGAGGTCGACCTCTCGAAGGTGATCGACCGGCCCGAGGCGGGTGAGGGCACGAACTACCTCATCGTCGGCTCCGACAGCCGTGCGGGCATGACCGACGAGCAGAAGAAGAACCTGCACACCGGTTCCGCCGAGGGCAAGCGCACCGACTCGATGATGATCCTGCACACCGGCGGCGGCGCCCCCACGCTGATCTCGCTGCCGCGCGACTCGGACGTGGAGATCCCGACGTTCGTCGGATCCGAGTCCGGCAAGACCTACCAGGGCACCGGCCGGCACGTGAAGCTGAACGCCGCCTACGCCGAGGACGGGCCCGAACTGCTGGTCCGCACCGTCGAGTTCAACACCGGGCTGCGCATCGACCACTACGTCGAGATCGGTTTCGCCGGTTTCGCGAACATCGTGGACGCGGTCGGCGGCGTCGAGATGGACATCCCGCAGGACATCAAGGACTCCAAGTCCGGCGCGGACCTCAAGAAGGGCAAGCAGGTCCTCGACGGCCAGCAGGCCCTCGCGTTCGTCCGCACCCGCTACGCGCTGGCCGGCTCCGACCTGGACCGCACCAAGAACCAGCAGAAGTTCCTCTCCGCGCTCGCCAGCCAGGTGGCCACGCCGGGCACGGTCCTCAACCCCTTCAAGCTGTACCCGACCATGGGCGCGGGACTGGACTCCCTCGTCGTCGACAAGGACATGAGCCTGTTCGGCCTGGCCGACATGTTCTGGGCGATGAAGGGCGTCAGCGGCGGCGACGGCAAGTCGATGAACATGCCGCTCGCGGGCAGCTCCGGCGGCAACCTGCTGTGGGACAAGGAGAAGGTGAAGACGCTCGTCGAACAGCTGAAGAACGACGAGAAGGTGACCGTCTCCGGTGACTGACCCCCGAAGCCGGCGGCCCTTCGACGCGGTGCTGTGCGACGTCGACAACGTGATCCGGTTCTACGACTCCTCCCGCGTGACCGCGATCGAGCGGGCCGCCGGGCTGGCCGAGGGCATCACGATGAAGGTGGCGTTCGCGCCGGAGACCGACCTGCCGCTGATGCTGGGCCGGATCGACATGGACGAGTGGGTGGAGGCGATCGTGGCCGGCTTCGACGGGCTCGCGCCCGAGCCGGTGGCGTACGACCTCGCCCGCGCCCTCGCCGGAGCGCCCTCCCACGCCGACGGGACCGTGGTGTCGCTGCTGCGCCGGGCGCGGACCCTGATGCCGCTGGTCCTGGTCAGCAACGCCTCCGTGACCCTGGAGGCCGACCTGGAGGCACTCGGCCTGTCCGACCTCGCCGACCACGTCGTGAGCAGCGCGCGCGTCGGGCTGGTCAAGCCGGACCCGCGGATCTACCGCATCGCCGCCGATCTGGCGGGCGTACCGCTCGACCGCTGCCTCTTCGTGGACGACACCCTCGAGAACGTGGAGACGGCGGCCGCGCTCGGCATGACCACCGTGCACTTCCGGCGGCCCACCGACCTGGAACGGGCCCTGACGCCGCTGCTCTGAGCCGGCGCCGGGCCCGTCCACGAGGGCCTACGCCATCGCGCGGCACATCTCGGCGCAGCGGCGACAGGACTCGGCGCAGCGCATCATCTGCTCGTCGTCCGGCATGGACATACATGCCTCGGCACACATGTCGCAGGCCTTGGCGCACATCGCGCACATCTCGGCCGACAGCGGTGAGCGGCGCATCATCATGTCGGCGCACATGCGGGTCATCTCGGAGCAGTCGATCAGCGCGCGCATGATCTGCATCTGCGCCTGACCGCCCTTCTGCATGCAGGAGCTCATGGTCTCCTCGCACACCGAGTGGCAGGACATGCACGCGTCGACGCAGTCCTGCATCGCCTTGCTCATCGCCGTCATGGTTCCGGGCTGGGTCATGGCTCCTCCTGGGACGGGTGGGGGCGGGAGGGGTCCTCGTGGGACCCCGTGCCCTTCCGTCGTACGCCTCCCGGACCTCGCGCGCCATCGGGCGAACAGCCACAATTCGCTACGAATGCGACGGCATCAGATCGCGACAAGGGCCCTGCGAAGCGACACAAGCCCCCGGATTCGCTCCGGGGGCCTGTGTGCCGATACGCCGAACGGCCGACGTCGCGGCCGGAAGCGGGGACTACGGCAGGTTCCTCGCCATCACGATCCGCTGAACCTGGTTCGTACCCTCATAAATCTGCGTGATCTTGGCGTCGCGCATCATGCGCTCCACCGGGTAGTCACGGGTGTAGCCGTAGCCGCCGAGGAGCTGGACGGCGTCCGTGGTGACCTCCATGGCCACGTCGGACGCGAAGCACTTGGCGGCGGCGCCCTGGTAGGTGAGGTCGGCGTCGCCGCGCTCGGAGGCGGCGGCGGCCTGGTAGGTCAGGGCCCGGGCGGCCGAGATCTTCATGGCCATGTCGGCGAGCATGAACTGGATGCCCTGGAAGTCGGCGATCGGCTTGCCGAACTGCCTGCGCTCCTGGACGTAGCCCTTGGCGTAGTCGAGGGCGCCCTGGGCGATGCCGAGGGCCTGGGCGGCGATGGTGATGCGGGTGTGGTCCAGGGTCTTCATCGCCGTGGCGAAACCGGTGCCCTCGTCGCCGATCATGCGGTCGGCGGGGATGCGGACGTTGTCGAGGTAGACCTCGCGGGTCGGGGAGCCCTTGATGCCGAGCTTCTTCTCGGGGGCGCCGAAGGAGACGCCCTCGTCCGACTTCTCGACGACGAACGCGGAGATGCCCTTGGAGCGCTTCTCCGGGTCCGTCACGGCCATCACCGTGTAGTACTCGGAGACGCCCGCGTTGGTGATCCAGCGCTTCACGCCGTTCAGCACGTAGTGGTCGCCGTCGCGCACGGCGCGCGTCTTCATGCCGGCCGCGTCGGATCCCGCCTCGGGCTCGGAGAGGCAGTACGAGAACATGCCGTCGCCCTTGGCGAGCGGGGTCATGTACCGCTTCTTCAGCTCCTCGGAGCCGGACAGGATGACCGGCATCGAGCCCAGCTTGTTCACCGCGGGGATCAGGGAGGACGAGGCGCAGGCGCGCGCCACCTCCTCGATGACGATCACGGTGGCCAGGGCGTCCGCGCCGGCGCCACCGTAGGACTCGGGTACGTGGACCGCGTGCAGGTCGTTCGCCACCAGCGCGTCCAGCGCCTCCTGCGGGAAGCGGGCGTCCTCGTCCACCGCGGCGGCGAACGGCGCGATCTTCGCCTCGGCCAGGGCGCGAACGGTGTCGCGGAGCATCTCGTGCTCCTCGGACGGGCGGTACAGGTCGAAGTCAGCCGATCCGGCCAAGGTCTCTCACGCTCCAAGGAAGACGCTGTGATGCTGCTGGCGCTAATTACCGTTAAGTAACCCAAATTTTAGGGGTCCGGCTCACGCCAGGGGTACGTGAGCTTGACGACAGCGGGAAAGTTGCCCGTCAAGGTCGCCGGTTATGCTCGGCCCCGCACTACCGACGCTACCCAGTGGAGTCCCCATGGCCCTCAAGATCACCGTGATCGGTACCGGTTACCTCGGCGCCACCCACGCCGCGGCGATGGCCGAGCTCGGGTTCGAGGTGCTGGGGCTCGACGTCGTCCCGGAGAAGATCGAGATGCTCCGCCGCGGCGAGGTCCCGATGTACGAGCCGGGCCTGGAGGAGCTGCTGCGCAAGCACGTCGCCGGGATCGAGGGGTCCAGCGGGCGGCTGCGGTTCACCACGGACTACGCCGAGGTGGCGGCGTTCGGCGACGTCCACTTCGTCTGCGTGAACACCCCGCAGAAGCACGGCGAGTACGCCTGCGACATGAGCTACGTCGACTCCGCCTTCGCCTCCCTCGCCCCGCATCTGACCGGCCCCGCCCTGGTCGTCGGCAAGTCGACCGTGCCCGTCGGCTCCGCCGACCGCCTGGCCGCCTACCTCGCCGAGCACGCCCCCGCCGGCGCGGACGCCGAGCTGGCCTGGAACCCGGAGTTCCTGCGCGAGGGCTTCGCCGTCGAGGACACCCTGCACCCGGACCGGATCGTGGTCGGTGTGCGCGGCGACCGGGCCGAGAAGCTGCTGCGCGAGGTCTACGCCACGCCGGTCGCCGACGGCTCGCCCTTCGTGGTGACCGACTTCCCGACCGCGGAGCTCGTGAAGACCTCCGCGAACTCCTTCCTCGCCACCAAGATCTCCTTCATCAACGCGATGGCGGAGGTCTGCGAGGCGGCGGGCGGCGACGTGCTGCGGCTGGCGGAGGCCATCGGGTACGACGACCGCATCGGAAGCAAGTTCCTGCGGGCCGGTATCGGCTTCGGCGGCGGCTGTCTGCCGAAGGACATCCGGGCGTTCATGGCGCGCGCCGGTGAGCTCGGGGCCGACCAGGCGCTGACCTTCCTGCGCGAGATCGACTCGATCAACATGCGGCGGCGCGGGCAGATGGTGGAGATGGCGCGGGAGGCGCTCGGCGGCGGGTCCTTCCTGGGCAGGCGGGTGGCCGTGCTCGGCGCCGCGTTCAAGCCCGACTCCGACGACGTGCGCGACTCGCCCGCGCTGAACGTGGCAGGGCAGATCCACCTCCAGGGCGGCCAGGTGACGGTCTACGACCCGAAGGGCATGGCCAACGCCCGGCGGCTGTTCCCGACGCTGGGGTACGCCGGCTCGGCCGAGGCGGCGGTGCGGGGTGCCGACGTGGTGCTGCACCTGACCGAGTGGCGCGAGTTCCGCGAGCTGGACCCGGCGGCGCTGGGCGAGAGCGTGAAGTCGCGCGTCATCCTGGACGGCCGCAACGCCCTCGATCCCGAGCTGTGGCGGCGGGCGGGCTGGACGTACCGCGCGATGGGCCGCCCGGCCGCCTGAAGCCGGACGACGGGCGACGGGCGACGCCGGTTCGGCCGAGGCTCAGTCGGCCGAACCGGCGTCTTCACGCATTCTGCACCACCGGCCCGCCCCTCAGGCTCCCTTCGCCCGGTACCGCCGCATCTTCGCCCGCGCTCCGCACACCGACATCGAGCACCAGCGGCCGCGGCCGGCCGGGCTGCGGTCGTAGTACGCCCAGTGGCAGCCGGGCATTTCGCAGGCCTTCAGCCGCTGCCAGGTGCCTTCGGTCAGCGCCTGCGCCACCGCCGCCGCGATCCGTGACAGCAGCGGTTCCCCGTCGACCGGCGCGAGGTGCGCGGAGCCGTCCCGCTCGTCGACCGCGACGTACAGCGGCGCCCGCGCCAGCAGTTCGCCCAGCGGTGTCACCGCACGGTGCGGGGGGTGCCCGGCGTGCGCGAGGCAGGCGGCGCGCAGGGACTCGCGCAGTTCGCGTACGTCCCTGAGGTCCCGCTCCCCTGTCCCGAACGGGGCCCGGCCCTCGGCCGAGTCGAGCGCGTCGCGGCCCGACTCCAGGTCGACCGTGTTGACCAGGGCCTCCACCAGCGCGAGGCCACCGGGCGCGGGCAATCTCTCACTCATGCTTGCGACGTTACCGCCCGTGGGCCACCATGGGGTAACCGTTACCGGTTGGACCCGCTCATGGGTAACCCCTAGGAGTTGTCATGGCTCTCGCACAGCTCGGCGTCGTCGTCCTGGACTGCCCCGACCCCCGCGCACTGGCCGGCTTCTACGCCGGGCTGCTCGGCGGCACCGTCGAGGGCGACGGGGAGTGGGTGGACCTCAAGGTCCCCGGCGGTCAGCAACTGGCCTTCCAGGCGGCCCCCGGATTCGTACCGCCGAAGTGGCCGTCCGCCGAGGGCTCCCAGCAGTTCCATCTGGACCTCACGGTCGGGGACCTGGACGCGGCCGAGGCGGGCGTGCTGGCGCTGGGCGCCCGGGTGCTGGACGCCGGGGACCGCTCACGCACGTGGCGTGTGTACGCGGACCCCGCTGGGCACCCGTTCTGCCTTTGCGCCTGCTGAGCCGGAAGGTGACCCCAAGGACTTCCGGGTCTACGCCGACCCGGCGGGGCATCCGTTCTGCCTCTGCCGGATCGAGGACGCCTGACACCGGCAGGTCCGTGACGCGCTTCCCTGACACCGGCAGCCCCTTCGTCGCCCGCTCAGGCATCCAGCTCCGCGATCCGTGCCGTCGACGGCTCGCGCCGCTCCTGCGCCGCCCGGGCGGTGAAGTCGGCCGTGCGCAGGACCCGCTGAAGATTTCCCCAGGTCAGCAGCGCCAGGTCGGTCTCCGGCCAGCCGCGTCGCAGTAGCTCGGCGACGAGGTGCGGATAGCAGGAGGCGTCGGTCAGCTCCTGCGGATGGGCACATCCGGCGTCGTAGGTGCCGGAGAGGCCCACACTGCCGGGACCGGCGACCGTGCGGACGTGGTCGAGGTGGTCGGCGACGTCACGGACCGTCGGCCCGGTCTGTTCCGCCGTCAGCGGCACCAGGCACAGCCCCTTCGCCCTGCCCAGCGCTGCGAGCAGGGCGTCGGGGAGGTTGGCGGGGTGGGGGCGCAGGGCGCGGGCGGCGGAGCGGGTGCACAGGACGGGCGCCTTGGAGGCGGCCAGGACGCGTTCGATGGTCCCCTCGGAGGCGCCGGAGAGGTCGGCGAGCACACCCAGGCGGTTCATCTCGCGGACGACTTCCTCGCCGAACCGGGTCAGCCCGGCCTCGCTGGCCCAGGAGGTGCCGGTGAGGGTGAGGATGCGCAGGCCGAGGGTGTGCAGGACGCGCAGGAGGCTCACGGAGTCGTCGAGCGCGGCGGCGGTGGCCGGGCCGAGCAGCACGGCGGTGCGTCCGCAGTTGCGGGCGTCGAGCACCTGCCCCGCGGTGCGGGCCAGCCGCAGGCCCTCGGGATGGTGGGCGATGACCGTGCGGACCAGGTCCAGCTGCTCCAGGGTCGCGGCGACGGCCCGGTCGGCGGCCAGTCCGTCCGGGAGGTGCAGCGAGCAGAGCAGCGCGCCGACGTGGCCCTGCCGCATCCGCGGCACATCCGTGTCGACGGCGATCTCCCCCAGCTCCAGGTCGTACCAGGGCAGATGCCGCAGTGCCCAGGGCAGCCCGCTGTAGCCGTCGGCGACGGGATGGGCGGCGAGCAGGGCGTGGGCCCGGTCGAGGAGCTCGGCGTCGGGGTCGTCGGCGCGGGTGTACGGCTCCGGCGGGAACGGGGGGTCCAGGGACAGGGCGTCGAGCTCGCCGACCTCCGCGGTGGTCTGCAGGTCGTTGTGGAGATCGGCCATGGCGGGCTCCGTACGTGGGCGTGCGATCGCTTACGGTCACCGTCGCACGGGCCACCGGAGGGCTCCTGGTGAGCGGGGCGTTCGGGGGAGGCGGCGAAGCGGCCCGAGGGGCCGGACCGCCGAGCCCCCGCAACACCGCATGCCCCACCCGGCGCAGCCCGCCGACGAGTGGGGCGATGCCGGCCCTGCCCAGCCGGAAGGAGCCGGCCGCGGCGTCGTGCGAAGGCCCGGCGTCACCGAACGCCGGCACCCGGCGCGGCCCGCCGAGCCCGCCCCCGGACGAGCCGTCACCGAACGCCGGCTCACCCGGACGTCAGCCCCGGGACCGTGCCGGCCCCCGGCAACAGCCCGGCCCCGCCGAACCGGCCGACGCCTTCGCACCGGCGAGCCCGCTCCGCCGCCCGGCGCCTGGCGCAGCCCGGCCCCGGAAGACCGCGGCAGGAGCCCGGCCGCCGCGCCAGCCCCGGCACCCCGTCGTCAGCCGTCCAGCGACTCGATCGTCGCGTTGGACGGCCCGCGCGTGGCCTGGAGGTCGCGGGAGACGTCTTCCGCCGCGCCCAGGACCCGTACCGCGTTGCGCCAGGTCAGCTTGGCCAGGTCGGACTTGGACCAGCCGCGGTCCAGGAGTTCGGCGACGAGGTTCGGGTAGCCGGAGACGTCGTCCAGGCCCTGGGGGGTGAACGCGGTGCCGTCGTAGTCGCCGCCGATGCCCAGGTGGTCGACGCCGGCCACTTCGCGCATGTGGTCGAGGTGGTCGGCGACGGTCGCCACGGTCGCGACGGGGCGCGGGTGGCGCTCCTCGAAGGCCCGGTGCACCTGCATGGCCTCGGCCGTGGTGTCGAGGTGGTGGAAGCCGTGCGCGCGCATGTTCTCGTCGGCCTCGGCCGTCCAGTCGACGGCGGCCTGGAGCACGAACTTCGGCACGAACGTCACCATGGCGACGCCCCCGTTGGCGGGCAGGCGCTCCAGCACGTCGTCGGGGATGTTGCGCGGATGGTCGCAGACGGCACGCGCGGAGGAGTGCGAGAAGATCACCGGCGCGGCGGTGGTGTCGAGCGCGTCCCGCATGGTCGTCGCGGCCACGTGCGAGAGGTCGACCAGCATGCCCTCGCGGTTCATCTCCCGCACCACCTCACGGCCGAAGGCGGACAGGCCGCCGACCCCGGGCGCGTCGGTCGCGGAGTCCGCCCAGGCCACGTTGTCGTTGTGGGTGAGGGTCAGATACCGGACGCCGAGCGCGTACAACGACCGCAGCGTCGCGAGGGAGTCGGCGATGGAGTGGCCGCCTTCGGCACCCATGAGGGAGGCGATCCGGCCCTCCGCGCGCGCCGTCTCCATGTCACCGGCCGTCAGGGCGGGTGCCAGCACCTTGGGGTACCGGGCGAGCAACTGCCGTACGCAGTCGATCTGTTCCAGCGTCGCGGGCACGGCGCCGGGCAGATCCGAGCGGACGTACACCGACCAGAACTGCGCCCCGACCCCGCCCTCGCGCAGCCGCGGCAGGTCGGTGTGCAGATGGGCGCCCTGGGGAGCGGCGATGTCCCGGGCGTCGAGGTCGTAGCGGACCTGCTCGCGCAGCGCCCAGGGAAGGTCGTTGTGCCCGTCGGCCACCGGGAACTCGCGCAGCAGTTCCCGGGCCTCGTCCAGTGTCGTCATCGCCGTTCCCGTGTCGTTGCGTCAGTTGCCGAAGCCGAAGCCGTTGCCCGCGCCGTCGGCCTTGGCGCGCAGCCGCTTGCCCTTCTCGGTGGCCTGGTCGTTCAGCTCCTGCTGGAAGTCCCGCATCCGGCCGAGCAGTTCCTCGTCGTGGGCGGCGAGGATGCGTGCCGCGAGCAGCCCGGCGTTGCGGGCCCCCGCGACCGAGACCGTGGCGACCGGCACGCCGGCCGGCATCTGCACGATGGAGAGCAGGCTGTCCATGCCGTCCAGGTACTTCAGCGGCACGGGGACGCCGATCACCGGCAGCGGGGTCACGGAGGCGAGCATGCCCGGCAGATGCGCGGCACCGCCCGCCCCGGCGATGATCACCTTGAGTCCCCGGTCCGCGGCCTGCTCGCCGTAGGTGACCATCTCGCGCGGCATCCGGTGCGCGGAGACGACGTCGACCTCGTAGGCGATCTCGAACTCGTCGAGCGCCTTGGCGGCGGCCTCCATGACGGGCCAGTCGGAGTCCGACCCCATGACGATGCCAACAACGGGGCTCATTCGGTGATCGTGCCTCTCAGGTAGCCGGCAGCGTGACGGGCGCGCTCCAGCACGTCGTCGAGGTCGTCGCCGTAGGTGTTGACGTGTCCGACCTTGCGGCCGGGCTTCACGTCCTTGCCGTACATGTGGATCTTCAGCTTGGGGTCGCGGGCCATGCAGTGCAGGTACGCGGAGTACATGTCGGGGTAGTCGCCGCCGAGCACGTTGACCATGACCGTCCACTTCGCGCGCGGGCGCGGGTCGCCGAGCGGGAGGTCGAGAACGGCACGGACGTGGTTGGCGAACTGGGAGGTGACGGCGCCGTCCATCGACCAGTGGCCGGAGTTGTGCGGGCGCATCGCCAGTTCGTTGACCAGGATGTTCCCGTCGCGGGTCTGGAACAGCTCGACGGCGAGGTGGCCGACGACACCGAGTTCCTTGGCGATGGTCAGCGCCATCTCCTCGGCGCGCAGGGCGAGCGCCTCGTCGAGGCCGGGGGCGGGCGCGATCACCGTGTCGCAGACGCCGTCGACCTGCTGGGACTCGACCACCGGGTACGCCACGGCCTGGCCGTGCGGGGAGCGGACGACGTTCGCCGCGAGCTCCCGGACGAAGTCGACCTTCTCCTCGGCGAGGACGGGCACGCCGGCGCGGAACGGCTCGGCGGCCTCCTCGGCGGATCGCACGACCCACACGCCCTTGCCGTCGTAGCCACCGCGGACGGTCTTGAGGACGACGGGGAACCCGTCACCCTCGGCCGCGAACGCGGCGACGTCCTGCGGGTCGCTCACGATGCGGTGGCGCGGGCACGGCACGCCGATCGCGTCGAGCTTCGCGCGCATCACACCCTTGTCCTGGGCGTGCACGAGAGCGTCGGGGCCGGGGCGCACGGGGATGCCGTCCGCCTCCAGGGCCCGTAGATGCTCGGTGGGCACGTGCTCGTGATCGAACGTGATCACGTCGCACCCGCGCGCGAAGTCACGCAGCGTGTCCAGGTCGCGATAGTCGCCGACGACCACATCGCCGACCACCTGCGCCGCGGAATCCTGCGGGGTGTCACTGAGGAGCTTGAACCTGATGCCCAACGGGATGCCCGCTTCGTGTGTCATACGCGCGAGCTGGCCCCCGCCGACCATGCCGACTACCGGGAACGTCACGCACCCAGGGTAACGGCCACGCCAGGTCGGCCGGATTCCGCCTCTTCGCCGGGCCGGACGTGAGGACATACACAGGCGATCACGGGAAGGCGGTGGTTAGCATGGCGGAGTTGACCGAAGCGACCGACTGGGGGCCTGTACGACCATGGGACGTGGTTCCGCAGGGCTGCGCAGGCTCGTACGGGAGGTCGCCAGGTTCGGGGCTGTGGGCGGTGCGGGTCTCCTCGTCAACCTCCTCGTGTTCAACCTGGTACGGCATGTGACCGAGCTCCAGGTGGTGCGTGCCAGCGTGATCGCGACGGTGGTGGCGATCGCCTTCAACTACCTGGGCTTTCGCTACTTCGCCTACCGCGACCGCGACAAGAGCGGCCGTACGCGGGAACTGACGCTGTTCCTGCTGTTCAGCGCGGTCGGCCTGGTGATCGAGAACGGCGTGCTGTACGCGGCCACCTACGGCTTCGGCTGGGACAGCCCGCTGCAGAGCAACATCTTCAAGTTCCTCGGCATCGGTGTCGCGACGCTCTTCCGCTTCTGGTCCTACCGCAGCTGGGTGTTCCGGGCGCTGCCCGCCCGCGAGGCCGTGGCGAACGCGGAATCGTTCCTGGGGGCCTCCGAGCCGGTCCGGCCGCCGCAGCGGGCCCGGGTGTGACACCGGGGCCGGGAGCCCCGGTCCCCTGGTTCCTCGGGCCCCGGTCCTCGCCTCAGCGGACCGTCCGGTCCTGGTCCGACGCCTTCGCGACCGGCGTACGCGACAGGAACAGCCCGAAGACCGGCGGATGGGCCTGGAGCATCTCCAGGCGCCCCCCGTCGGCCTCCGCCAGGTCGCGGGCGACGGCCAGGCCGATGCCGGTGGAGTTGCGGCCGCTGATCGCGCGCTCGAAGATGCGGGCGCCGAGGTCGGCCGGCACGCCGGTGCCCTCGTCGGTGACCTCGATGACCGCCTGGTTGCCGGTGACCCGGGTCCGCAGGGCGACCGTGCCGCCCCCGTGCATCAGGGAGTTCTCGATCAGCGCCGCCAGCACCTGCGCGACCGCGCCCGGGGTGCCCACCGCCTCCAGATGCCGCTTGCCGGAGCTGACGATCGCACGGCCCGCACTGCGGTAGGCCGGGCGCCACTCGGCGAGCTGCTGCTGGATCACCTCGTCCAGATCGAAGGTGACCGCGGAGCCGGTCCGGGGGTCACGGCTGTTGGTGAGCAGCCGTTCGACGACGTCCGTGAGGCGTTCCACCTGCGCGAGCGCGATGGTGGCCTCCTCCTTCACGGTGGCCGGGTCGTCGGTGAGGGTGATCTCCTCCAGCCGCATGGACAGCGCGGTGAGCGGGGTGCGCAGCTGATGGGAGGCGTCGGCGGCGAGGCGCCGCTCGGCGGTGAGCATCCGGGCGATGCGTTCGGCGGAGGCGTCCAGGACGTCGGCGACGCGGTCCAGCTCGGGTACGCCGTACCGCTTGCGGCGGGGACGGGGGTCGCCGGAGCCCAGGCGTTCGGCGGTCTCCGCGAGGTCCGTGAGCGGCGAGGCGAGCCGGTTGGCCTGCCGCAGGGCGAGCAGCACCGCGGCGATGACGGCCAGCAGCGCGACCGCCCCGATCATCAGCAGGGTGCGGCCGACCTCCCGGGTCACCGCGGAGCGCGGCTCCTGGACGGTGACCGTCTCGCCCTGCTCGCCCTGCCGGGTCGACTCGATGACGTCGCCGGAGGGCTTCTCGCCGATCTCGATCGGCGGCTGGCCGGGGATGTGGACGACGGCGTACCGCTCGTCGCCGACCTGGTCGACGAGGATCTCGGAGGTGATCTGCTCATGGCCGAGGATCCGGCTGTCGACGATGCCGGTCAGCCGTACCGCCTCGGACTCGACCCGTTCCTGGGCGCTGTTGCTGATCGTCCGGGTCTCCACCACGACGAGGGAGACGCCGAAGACGGCGATCACGACGAGCACCACGGCGAGCGTGGACTGGATCAGTCGGCGGCGCATGTCCCTCTTACCCGTGTATCACCCGCGGCTCACCCCGGGGGGCGGCGCGGGACTAGCTCTTCTCGAAGCGGAAGCCGACGCCGCGGACGGTCGCGATGTAGCGGGGGTTCGCCGCGTCGTCGCCCAGCTTCTTGCGCAGCCAGGAGATGTGCATGTCGAGGGTCTTGGTGGACGACCACCAGGTGGTGTCCCAGACCTCGCGCATCAGCTGGTCGCGGGTGACGACCCGGCCGGCGTCCCGCACCAGGACGCGCAGCAGGTCGAACTCCTTGGCGGTGAGCTGGAGCTCCTCGTCGCCCATCCAGGCGCGGTGCGACTCGACGTCGATCCGCACCCCGTGCGTGGCGGGCGGCTGCTGGGGCTCGGCGGCACCGCGGCGCAGCAGGGCCCTGACCCGGGCGAGCAGCTCGGCGAGGCGGAACGGCTTGGTGACGTAGTCGTCGGCGCCGGCGTCGAGACCGACGACGGTGTCCACCTCGTCGGCGCGTGCCGTGAGGATCAGGATGGGCACGGTGTGGCCTTCGGCGCGCAGTCTGCGGGCCACCTCCAGGCCGTCCATGCCGGGCAGCCCGAGGTCCAGCACGACCAGGTCGACGCCGCCCTGGATGCCCGCGTCGAGCGCGGTGGGTCCGTCCTCACGCACCTCGACCTCGTAACCCTCCCGGCGCAGTGCGCGCGCCAGCGGCTCCGAGATGGACGCGTCGTCCTCGGCGAGCAGTACACGGGTCATGAGCTGATGGTAGTCCGCCCGTGGCCTGGGCCGGGGGCGATGACGAGGCCCATGTCCTTGCCCTGTCGTGCTTTGGTACGAACCTGCTTCTGTAGCGTGAGATTCTGGCAAGGACCTTCGAAAGGGCGACTGTGGTTCCGGCGACACCTGTGATCCCTGCCTCAGGTCCTTCCATTTCCGGCAGTGTCCTGTCGTATGGTGATTGAACGCCTGTAGCACCGCGGGGACCTTTGGCGGACTTCATGTCGCCAGAGGTCTCTTTTGTGTGCGGGCCGGCCCCGGCCGGCCTCGAAGGAATGACCTGTGGCCGGGCCGCGCGCGCACTTCCAGGCACGCGAGGCGTGGATCCCGGTGGGCGTCGTCCACCGCTCCGTGATCCGGAGCGGACTCCCTTGGGCGTGGGGTGGACGACCGACCCGCCGGTGCCGGCCGTCCCCCACCGGGCGCGCATCGCTGTCTGAGCGCGTCCCGACCAGCAAGGATCGACCATGGCGTCCAGCCTGACGAAGGACTCGGCCTCCCCGGGAACCCCGGGTTCCGAGAAGACCTTCTTCGGCCACCCCCGCGGACTGGCCACTCTCTTCATGACCGAGATGTGGGAGCGGTTCTCCTACTACGGCATGAGGGCACTGCTTCCCCTCTACCTGGTCGCCCCCGCCGGGCTCGGCCTGGACGCCGGTACGGCGATCGCGATCTATTCCGTCTACGTCTCGACGGTGTACCTGCTCGCCATGCCCGGCGGCTGGTTCGGCGACCGGGTCTGGGGCCCGCGCAAGACGGTCGCGGTCGCGGGAGCGGTCATCATGGCCGGTCACCTGGTCCTGGCGCTTCCGACCTCGGGCACCTTCTACTTCGGTCTGCTGCTCGTGGCCATCGGCTCGGGCCTGCTGAAGTCCAACATCTCCACGATGGTCGGCCATCTGTACGACGGCCCGAACGACCCGCGCCGCGACGGCGGCTTCACGGTCTTCTACATGGGCATCAACCTGGGTGCCTTCGCCGCCCCGCTGATCATCGGCACCGTGGGCCAGAACGTGAACTGGCACCTCGGATTCGCGCTCGCCGCGCTCGGCATGGCGCTGGGCCTGGTCCAGTTCCTGATCGGCAGCCGTCACCTGTCGGACCGCTCCAGCGTCGTCCCCAAGCCGCTGAGCACGGACGAGCGCAACGCCACGCTGCGCAAGTCCATGATCTGGCTGCTGATCGCGGTGGTGTTCTACGCCATCGTGGTGGGCACCGGCCACTACACCCTGAACTGGGTGATGGTCCCGCTGATGATCATCGGTCTGGTCGTCCCGATCACCGTCCTGGCACGGATCAAGCGCGACAAGGACCTCACCGGCGCCGAGCAGTCCCGCGTCTCCGGCTACATCTGGTTCTTCGTCGCCGCGGCCGTGTTCTGGATGATCTACGACCAGGGCGGCTCGACCCTGTCGATCTTCGCGGACGAGCACGTCGACAACCAGGTCCTCGGCTGGGAGTTCCCGGTCTCCTGGTTCCAGTCGGTCAACCCGGTGCTGGTGATGGCGCTGGCCCCGGTGTTCGCCACGGTGTGGCTGGCGCTGGCCCGCAGCCGCAAGGAGCCGAGCACGATCGCCAAGTTCGCGGGCGGCCTGGTACTGGTCGGCATCTCGTTCTTCGTCTTCCTGCTGCCCCTGACGGCGTCCGACGGCGGCAAGGTCTCGCCGTGGTGGATCGTGCTGATCTACTTCTGCCAGACGGCCGGTGAGCTGATGCTGTCCCCGGTGGGCCTGTCCGTGACCACGAAGATGGCACCGGCGAAGTACGCCTCGCAGATGATGGGTGTCTGGTTCCTCGCGGTCACCGCGGGCGACGCCGTCACCGGTCTGCTCTCCACCTACGGCGTCGACCTGAACAAGACGGGCGTCGTGGCCGCGGAGGCCGCCCTCGCGGTCCTCGCCGGTGTGGCGGTCTTCATGTACCGCAAGCGCGTCAAGGAACTCATGGGCGACGTGCACTGACGCACGCCCGGACGGTTCGCAGGGCCACCGCATCCTCGCCGGACGCGGTGGCCCTCGTCGTTGCTCAGGACCTGCGGGGCAGGAAGGTGAAGACCGCGCCGCCCAGCAGGACCGCCGTGCCGGCCACCAGGGCGAGTGCCTTGAGGGTGGCGTGGTCGCCGGATCCGGTCTCGGCGAGGCCGCCGCCCGAGGACGAACCGCCCGAGCCGGAGCCGCCGGACGACGAGCCGCCCGAGGACTAGCCGCCCGCGGCGCCGCCCGGCTGCTGGGTGGTGTCCAGGCTGAGGGAGACCTCGGTCCTCGCCGGCGTGCACGTCGTCGTCGTCCCGAGGGCCTCGATGGTCAGCACGCCCGGTGACAGCGTCGACCCACCGCTGGCGCCCGGCTTGTAGGTGCCGGTGAGATCCGGGATCCCGATCGGCTCGCCCGCCTTGATCGCCTCGGTGTTGGTGGGTCCCCCGACATGGACCGTGCCCGTGTCGGCGCCGCCCAGCGCCACCTCCATCGACGGCTTGACCGAGTCCTCGGGGATCTCGGCGGGGCTGTCCATCACCGACTTCTTGAACCGCACGGTGAGATCGAAGCTCCCGCCGTTCCTGCGGGCGTCGATCTGCACCGGCGAGGTGGCCTCCTTGTCACCGATCGGCGTCTTGCACCGCTAGGGGACCTGGACCACCTTGCCGGTGAAGTCGGTCTGCCCGCTCGCCGTGGGCGCGGGAGTGCCGGAGGGGGCCGGGCTGCCGGTCGGTGCGGAGGTGGGCGACGGGGAGCCGCTTCCCGTGGGGCCGGGCGTGGGGCTTCCCGTTCCCGAGCCGCCGTCGCCCGGCGTGACGTTGATGGTCGCCGCCGCCCGCACGGCCTCCTGCGGAGCGCACTTCGTGTCCGTCGACATGGCGTTGATGGCGTACGCGCCGGGTGTGAGCGTCACCGCGCCCGGCGTCGTCAGTGTCAGCGTGCCCTTCATGTCGGTCAGCACCATGGCGCCGCCCCTGGGGATCGGCGGGTTCTCCCGCGGCCCCCGCATCGCGATGTCCGCGACCTGGGCGCCGGCCGCCTTGAGGGTGCCGCTCGGCTGCACCGAGTTCGCCGGCAGATCCACGAGGCCGGGGTTCTTGGAGGCGGCCTGCACGAACTTCCGGACCACCTCCACCTCGTCGCCCACCTTCGCCGTCGCCGGCGCGGTGAGCTGCACCGTCGTCCGCGTTGGCACAGGAGTTGGTGCCGCCGATCACGCCCCGGGACGGCACGGACTGCCCGCAGATCAGGATCATCAGCAGCGCCCGCTCCCGCCACCCGCTGCCGGTCACGGTGACCGAACCGCCGGTTCCGGCCTGCGACTTCGACAGCCTCACGTCCGGCCCACCGGCGGCCACGGCGGCATGCGGCGGCGCGAGCAGCAACAGTTCATCGCGCCCTTGCCGAGTTCGACCGGGCTGGAGGAGACGCCCTTCTGCCAGGACATGGTGATCTTGTAGCCGGAGCCGCTCTCGACGCCTTTGATGTCGATCGGGGAGATCGCGCTCTTGTCACCGATCGGCGTCCTGCACCGGTAGTTGACGTCGACGGCCTCGGCATGGGCGGTCGGGGCGGCGAGCAGCACGGCGGAGCCGGCCAGGGCCGCGGCGGACACGAGCGCCGCGGTTCGTTTCCGGTACGACACGGTGGACATCGTCGCCCCCTCATTCCTGACGGCACATCAGATCGGGCCGTCAAGGTACGCCCGGGGAGATGAGGAGGGAAGACGTGAGGAGTATCGGGAGTGCGGGGATGTGAGGCGCGCTACGCGGGCGCTCCGAGCTCCGCCCACACCTTCTTGCCGGCGACCCCGGGGGCCCGCACGACCCCCCAGTCCAGGCAGAGCCGCTGCACGATGAACATCCCGTGCCCGCCGGGCCGGCCGGCGCGATGCGGCGTCCGCGGCGCGGGCTGGCCCGTCCCGCGGTCCGAGACCTCGATCCGGATCACCTTGTTGTCACAGGTGATGAACATCTCGTCCGGCCCCTCCGCGTGCAGGCACGCGTTCGTGACCAGCTCGGAGACGACAAGCAGTACGTCCTCCGCCGCCGCCCGCCGGTCCGCGGTCGCGGCCGGCAGCCAGCCCCACGCGTACAGCGCCTGACGGGCGAAGTCGCGGGCCAGCGGCACGACGCCGCTCTCGCCGTCGAACGACAGCCTGCGGACCTGACGCGTCCCCGACGACACGGCCGCGCCCCCTTGGGACGCCCCCGCCCCTGGCACGCCCCCCTCGGACGCCCCGGAAGCGCCGCTGGGCTCCGGGCCGCGGTCGCCCGGCGAGTAGGGCCGGGTGGTGCTCATCAGCGCTTCACCTCACCGATTCACCAGTTCACGATTCAAGAGTTCAGTTACGAATAGGTCGGTGCTCAGTACTCACTGTCCGCACGCTCGATCATGATTGCCGCCGACATGTTCAGGATGTCTCCTGCCCGACCGATCCGGGGGAACACCCCCTAGTTCGGGACGACCCGGATGGCTCAGTCGGCCTCACCCTCGCCGGACAGGGCCGCCTGCACCGTGTCGTGCACGGTGAAGACCGCATCCGCTCCCGTGATCTCGAACACACGAGCCACCACGGGCTGCATCCCGGCCAGATGCACTCCACCGCCGGCGTCCTCCGCCTTCAGGCGCGCGCCGAGCAGCACGTTCAGCCCGGTGGAGTCGCAGAACTCCAGGCGCGAGCAGTCGACGACCAGGCGGCTGAAACCCTTGGCGAGGCATTCGTCCAGTGGCTCGCGCAACAGATCGGCGGTGTGGTGGTCCAGCTCACCCGCCGGAGTCACAACGGCGCTGGAGCCCTCCTCCCGCACCTCCACCAGAAGCCGGCCCGACTGTGCGCTGCCGACCGTCCCGTGGTCCATGCCGTCTCTCTCTCCCGAGGTCGTGGCTGCTGACTGTCGCCCCCGAACACTACGCCCTCCGTACGCCATTCGACAGCCGAACATCCGCCCAGAAACGGACATATGCACACAGAATGCACTTGCGAAGGCTTCGGGAAAGCGGGTAGGGCTAGTAGAGACACGTAAACCAACACGGCCGGCTTTGGAGGCGCCGCACACCGCAGTGCACGTATTGGCTTCGGCAGCCAAATGCCGAGAACGATGGAGGACATCATGTCACCCCGGCTCGACGCATCGCATACCCGGACGGCGACGTCGACATTCCCTTCGGAACATCTGGATCCCATCGCGCAGGACAGCGAGACGTTCGCCGTCCCCGAGGACGCTCTCGCCGTCCAGGACGACGTACTGGCCGGACTTCCGGAGATCCCCCCGTACGACGAGGTCGGTCCCGTCGATGCGCGGGCCCTGTCCAAGACCCTCTTCGAGCGGCTGGAATCGCTCGAGGAAGGCACGCACGAGTACTCCTACGTGCGCAACACTCTCGTCGAACTCAACCTCGCCCTGGTCAAGTTCGCCGCCTCCCGGTTCCGCTCCCGCAGCGAGCCGATGGAGGACATCATCCAGGTCGGCACCATCGGCCTCATCAAGGCGATCGACCGCTTCGAACTCAGCCGTGGCGTCGAGTTCCCCACCTTCGCCATGCCAACCATCATCGGCGAGATCAAGCGCTTCTTCCGTGACACCTCGTGGTCCGTGCGCGTCCCGCGCCGGCTGCAGGAGCTCCGGCTCGACCTGGCCAAGGCCGGCGACGAGCTGGCCCAGCAGCTCGACCGCGCGCCCACGGTGGCGGAACTCGCCGAACGGCTCGGTCTCTCCCGCGACGAGGTCGTCGAGGGCATGGCCGCGTCGAACGCCTACACCGCCTCCTCGCTGGACGCGCAGCCCGAGGAGGACGACAGCGAGGGCGCCCTCGCGGACCGCATCGGGTACGAGGACCACGGGATCGAGGGCATCGAGTACGTCGAGTCCCTCAAGCCGCTGATCGCGGAACTCCCGCACCGGGACCGGAAGATCCTCTCCCTCCGGTTCGTCGCCAACATGACCCAGTCGGAGATCGGCGAGGAGCTGGGCATCTCGCAGATGCACGTCTCGCGGCTGCTGTCGCGCACTCTGGGACGGCTGCGCAAGGGGCTGACGGTCGAGGAGTGAGACCGGGCCGGTGCTACCGGGCCGGGGTGAGATCGGGCCGGTGCTACCGGACCGCCAACAGGCTTTCCGTCCGGCGCCCTCGGGCGCCGGACGCGCCTTTTCGTCTCCGCCGCGTCGCCTCTCCCGCCACCCCTCCCGGAGTCCCACCCATCTCATTACCCTCGGTAACATCTTTCCCCGCAGGCCCCTCTCCACCACTATGGTCAGCCTCCAAACTGGCCGGTACGTCAGGGACTTGGCCGGGCTCCGGCGGGGACGCGAGGAGGCGGGTGGATGGCTCGGCCCGAGGAAACCGACAACGGCGCGGCGGACGGCGGGCATTCCGGCGCGCCGGACGCACGGCTGACCGAACTGCTGCGCGCCGGCACCGCCGCCGCCTACCCGGCGCTCCAGGAACTGCGCGCCCGCCACCGCGAGTCGGTCCTCGCCTATGCCCGGCTGTGCACGACCGGCGACTCGGCGGCGCGTCAGCTGGCGGCGCAGGCGTTCACACTGGCGGCCCGGAAGGCGGCCCACGGAACCGATCCGGCCACCCCGTGGCGGCACCAGCTCCTGCTGCTGACGGCCCGGGCGGCCGCGACCTGGGCCGAGGGCGGCCGCTCGGCGGCGCTCGACGCGGGCCTGCTGCTGGTCCTCAGCACGGGCGGACCCGGCGGGCCCGTGCCGCCCATGCTCGCCGCGTACAAGGCACTGCCGGACCGCTCCCGCGGCCTGATCTGGTACGGCCTCGTGGAACAGGAGAGCCCCGAGCGCACGGCCGTACTGCTGGGCATCACCCGCGAGGACGTGACGTACGGCATCGAGCCGGCGCTGGGCGCGCTCGGCCGGTCCCTGCTGCGGGCCCGGCTCGCCGCCTCCGAGGACCCCGCGTGCCAGGACTTCCGGCGCCTGATCGAGGAGTCGGTACGGCCCGGCTCGCCCCGGCACAGTCCCGACCTGGCCACCCACATGGCGCGCTGCCCGCACTGCGCCACCGCACACGAGGAGCTGACCGCCCTGCGCGACGCCCCGCGGACCGCGCTGGCGGAGGGGCTGCTGCCGTGGGCCGGCGCGGCGTACGCGGCGCGGGCCGGCGGCGCGCCGGACGCGGGGAACGCGTCGCGGCTCACCGGCGCGCCGGGCCCGGACGGCGCTGGGGTGCGGGAGCGGGCCCGGCGGGTCGCGCTGGCCTCGGCCGGACTGGGGGTGGCGCTCACTCCGCTGCTGTTCTTCCTGCTGTCGCCCGGCGACTCCCCCGCCGGGAACGCCGCGCACCACATCGGCGCCACCCCGCCGCCGGTGACGGTGACGGCGACGGTGCCGGCGCCCCACGCACCGCCCTCACCTTCGCCCACGAGGACCGCCGAGTCGCCCTCCCCGACGGCGAGTCCGTCACCGTCGCGGACGGCCCGGCCGCCGGAGCCGTCCCCGACCCCGCCGCCGTCCCCGCCCGCCCATCCGCCGGGCAGCGCCTACGCGCAGGTCGTGAACGTCGCCTCGGAGCTCTGCCTGGACATCCGGGACGGGGAGCTGGACAAGGGCGTGGACGTGATCACGGCGCCCTGTGCGCCTGCCGTCACACAGCGCTGGAGGGTGGACACCGGGCGGGGTGTGCTCCAGTCGGCCGCCGACCCGGAGTACTGCCTGGACAGCCGGGGCTCGACGGACCGGGGGGTCGGGATCTGGACCTGCTCGTCCGTCGAGGGCAGGAACGCCCGGAACCTGATGTTCCTGGTCGACGGCGCCGGACTGATCCGGCCCGCCCTCGACCAGGAGACGGCGGTGACGCCGGACGGCGACGGCGGGCTGGACCTCCGTTCGCTGGACGACTCGGACGGGGATCCGGACCAGCGGTGGCGGGCGGGCGCGGCCTGACGGGACCTCAGCAGACGCGCCTGCCGCGCCGCCACACCCCCGTCACCAGGGGGACGCCCGGCCGGTAGGCGAGGTGGACGTGGCTCGGGGCGTCGAGGAGCGCGAGGTCGGCGCGGGCGCCGGGGCTCAGGCGGCCGATGTCGTCGCGGCGCAGGGCGCGGGCGCCGCCCGCCGTGGCGGACCAGAGCGCCTCGTCCGGGGTCATGCGCATGTCCCGTACGGCGAGCGCGATGCAGAACGGCACGGACGAGGTGAACGACGACCCCGGGTTGCAGTCCGTCGACAGCGCCACGGTGACACCCGCGTCGAGCAGCCGGCGGGCGTCCGGCCACTCGGCGCGGGTGGAGAACTCGGCGCCGGGAAGCAGGGTGGCGACGGTGGAGCCGCCCGCCAGCGCGTCGACGTCCGCGTCGGTGAGGTGGGTGCAGTGGTCGGCGGAGGCCGCGTCCAGCTCGACGGCGAGCTGGACACCGGGGCCGTACGTCAGCTGGTTGGCGTGGACGCGCGGATGCAGGCCCCGGGCCTTGCCCGCGGTGAGGACGGCGCGGGCCTGGTCGCCGTCGAAGGCGCCCTTCTCGCAGAAGACGTCGATCCAGCGGGCGTACGGCGCGCAGGCGTCGAGCATCTCGCCGGTGACCAGGGCGACGTACGCCGCCGGGTCCTCGGCGTAGTCGGGGGAGACGACGTGGGCGCCGAGGAAGGTGACCTCGTCGGTGTGGGCGGCGGCGATGCGCAGGGCCCGCGACTCGTCCTCGACGGTGAGGCCGTAGCCGGACTTGGTCTCGAAGGTCGTGGTGCCCTGGCGCAGGGCCTCGGCCAGGTGACGGGTGAGATTGGCTTCGAGTGCCGCGTCCGAGGCGGCGCGGGTGGCGGCGACCGTGGTCCGGATGCCGCCCGCGCTGTACGCGCGGCCGGACATACGGGCGTTGAACTCCTCGGTGCGGTCGCCCGCGAAGACGAGGTGGGAGTGGGAGTCCACGAAGCCGGGGATCACCGCACGGCCGCCGGCGTCGACCCTGTTGTCAGTGGCGGGTGCTTTGCTTGATTCACCGGTCCACGCGACGCGGTCGCCGTCGATGACGACGGCCGCGTCCCGGATCAGGCCCAGGGGGGATCCGTCACCGAGGGAGGGGTCGTTGGTGACCAGTGTGGCGATGTTGGTGATGACCGTCGTGGTGCCGGCGTCGGTGCTGGTGGCGCTGCTGCTCATGGCGTCCTCGTGGGGGCTCGGGTCGGCGGTCGTCAGGCGCGCAGGGCGTCGACGGCTTGCGCGAGTGCCTGCGGAACATCGGGTACGAGGGTGTGCGCCCCGTCGCGTACGACATGCCGCCCACCCACGACCGTATGGCGCACGTCCGCTGCCGTCGCGGCGAATACGGCCGTCTCGGCGCCGAGTCCGGGCAGCGGCCCCGCGGTTCTGACCGAGTCGAGCGCGATCGTCGTGAAGTCGGCGAGCGCGCCGGGCTCAAGGGTGCCCGCGTCCGCCCAGCCGAGCGCGGCATGTCCGTCCGCCGAGGCGGCCCGCAGCAGGGCGGCGGCCGTCCAGTGACCGCGGGTGCGGGTGCGCAGTCGTTCGTTCAGCTCCATGGCGCGCGCCTCTTCGAGCAGGTCGACGACGGCGTGGCTGTCGGAGCCGAGGCTGAGGGGGGAGCCCGCCTTCTGGAGGGCGGCGGCCGGGCCGATGCCGTCGGCCAGGTCGCGCTCGGTGGTGGGGCACATGCAGGTGCCGGTGGAGCTGCCGCCGATCAGGGCGATGTCCTCGGCGGTGAGGTGCGTGTTGTGGACGCCGGTGGTGCGGGGGCCGAGGACGCCGTGGTCGGCGAGGAGCCGGGTGGGGGTGCGGCCGTGTGCGCCGAGGCAGGCGTCGTTCTCGGCGGTCTGCTCGGACAGGTGCACATGCAGCGGGGCCCGCCGCTCCTCGGCCCACCTGGCCACGGTCGACAACTGGTCCGCGGGCACGGCCCGCACGGAGTGGATCGCCGCACCGATCCGTGCGTGATCCCGTTCCTTGAGAACTGAACAGCGTTCGGCCCACTCCTCGGCCGTCCCGTCGGAGAAGCGCAGCTGGTGGGCGTTGGGCGGCTGTCCGAAGCCGGCGGAGAGGTAGCAGGTGTCGAGGAGGGTGATGCGGATCCCGGCCTCGGTGGCCGCCGCGACGAGGGCCTCGCCCATGGCGTTGGGGTCCGCGTAGGGGGTACCGCCGTGGGCGTGGTGCACGTAGTGGAACTCGCCGACGGCCGTGACGCCGGCGAGGGCCATCTCGGCGTAGGCGGCCCTCGCCAGCGCGTGGTAGGTGTCCGGGGTCAGCCGGTCGGCGGTGGCGTACATCACCTCGCGCCAGGTCCAGAAGGTGCCCGAGCCGACCTGCACGACGCCGCGCAGGGCGCGGTGGAAGGCGTGGCTGTGGGTGTTGGCCAGGCCGGGAAGGGTGAGGCCGCGGAGGATCTCGGCACCGGGGGGCGGGGCCCCGGTGTCCTGGCGGACCGCGGTGATCCGGCCGTCCGCGGTGTCGACGGCGACTCCCGGCTCGACACAAGTGCCGAGCCAGGCGTGCTCCAGCCAGTACGTCCGTGTCACGCGCGGGCCAGCCCTTCCAGTACGTCGGCGAGTGCGTTCACTCCGGCCACGCAGTCGTCCTCGGCCGCGAACTCGGCCGGGGAGTGCGAGACGCCGGTGGGGTTGCGCACGAACAGCATGGCGGTCGGGATCGTCCCCGACAGGATTCCGGCGTCGTGTCCGGCGCCGGTGCCCAGGACGGGGACCTTGAGGCCGGTGTCCTCGCCGAGGATGCGGGCGAGTTCGTCGCGCAGGGCGTGGTCGAACTCGACGACCGGCGTGAACGACTCCTGGACGACGTCGAGGTCGACGCCGTGCGCGTCGGCGTGACTACGGGCCGCCCGCTGGATCCCGGTGACGACGGTGTCGAGGGTCGCCTGGTCGGCCGCGCGGGAGTCGAGCCAGCCGCGCACCAGGGAGGGGATGGCGTTGACGCCGTTGGGCTCGACGGCGATCTTGCCGAAGGTGGCGACGGCCTGCGCGAGGTGGGCCTCACGGCGGGCGGCGAGAACGGTCTCGGCGTACGGCAGCATGGGGTCGCGCCGGTCCACGAGCCGGGTGGTGCCCGCGTGGTTGGCCTCGCCCCGGAAGTCGAACCGCCACCGGCCGTGCGGCCAGATGGCGCTGGCGACGCCCACCCGGTCGCCGGACAGGTCGAGGGCGCGGCCCTGTTCGACGTGCAGCTCGACGAAGGCACCGATGCGGGCGAGCCGCTCCGGGTCCGCTCCGATGGCGCCGGGGTCGTACCCGGCGGCCTCCATGGCCCGCGGCAGCGTGATCCCGTCACCGTCGGTCAGGCGATGCGCCTGCTCGACGGTGAGCTGCCCGGCGGCGAGCCGGGAGCCGACGCAGGCGAGGCCGAACCGGGCGCCCTCCTCGTCACCGAAGTTGACGACGGCCAGAGGCCTGGCCAGGCGCACGCCGCGGCCCCGGAGTTCGTCGAGCGCGGCGAACGACGACACGACCCCGAGGGGCCCGTCGAAGGCCCCGCCGTCGGGCACGGAGTCGAGATGCGACCCCGTGACGACGGCGTCCCCCTGCGCCGGATCCCCGAGCCAGGCCCACTGGTTGCCGTTGCGGTCCAGTTCGTAGACCAGCCCCCGCGCCTCGGCCTGCGCCCGGAACCAGTCCCGGCACTCGGCGTCGGCACCGGTCCAGGCGTAGCGGCGGTAGCCACGGGTGCCGGGGTGCCGGCCGACCGGGAGCAGCTCGCGCCACATCTCCTGGAAGGAGGCGCCGCGCGGGGCGGCGGGTGCCGGGGCCGCCGACGGACCGCCGGTCGTCACCGCACCGTTGCCCTGTTCGCCCTCGTCACGCGTCACGCCTGGTCACCCTCACACATCGGCACCCGTACGCCCCGCTGCGACGCCACCGACTCGGCGATGCCGTAGCCCGCGTCGACGTGCCGCACGACGCCCATCCCGGGGTCGTTGGTGAGGACCCGGCGGATCTTCTCGCCGGCCAGCGCCGTGCCGTCGGCCACCGTCACCTGGCCGGCGTGGATCGAGCGGCCCATGCCGACGCCGCCGCCGTGGTGCAGGGAGACCCAGGACGCTCCCGAGGCGACGTTCACCATCGCGTTCAGCAGCGGCCAGTCGGCGATCGCGTCGGAGCCGTCGAGCATCGCCTCGGTCTCGCGGTACGGGGAGGCGACGGAGCCGCAGTCGAGGTGGTCGCGCCCGATGACGATCGGCGCGGCCAGCTCCCCGCTCGCGACCATGTCGTTGAACCGCTCGCCGGCCTTGTCCCGCTCGCCGTACCCGAGCCAGCAGATCCGGGCGGGCAGGCCCTGGAAGTGGACGCGCTCGCCGGCCATCCTGATCCAGCGGGCGAGGGACTCGTTCTCCGGGAAGAGGTCGAGGATCGCCTTGTCGGTCCGGGCGATGTCGGCCGGGTCGCCGGACAGCGCGGCCCAGCGGAAGGGGCCCTTGCCCTCGCAGAACAGCGGGCGGATGTAGGCGGGGACGAAGCCGGGGAAGGCGAACGCGCGGTCGTATCCGGCGAGTCGGGCCTCGCCACGAATGGAGTTGCCGTAGTCGAACACCTCGGCGCCGGCGTCCATGAAGCCGACCATCGCCTCGACGTGCCGGGCCATGGACTCGCGGGCCCGCGCGGTGAAGCCCGCCGGGTCCTTCGCCGCGAAGGACGCCATCTCGTCGAACCCGACGCCCAGCGGCAGATACGCCAGCGGGTCGTGCGCCGACGTCTGGTCGGTCACGATGTCGATGGGGGCGCCCATGGCCAGCAGTTGCGGGACGAGTTCGGCGGCGTTGCCGAGGACTCCGACGGACAGCGGGCGGCGCGCGTCGCGGGCCTCGGTGGCGAGCTGGAGGGCGTGGTCGAGGGAGTCGGCCCGCACATCCAGGTAGCGGTGCTCGATGCGGCGCTCGATGGCCCGCGGGTCGCAGTCGACGCAGATCGCGACACCGTCGTTCATGGTCACGGCGAGCGGCTGGGCACCGCCCATGCCGCCGAGTCCGGCAGTCAGGGTGATCGTCCCGGCCAGCGAGCCGCCGAACTTCTTCGCGGCGACCGCGGCGAAGGTCTCGTAGGTGCCCTGGAGGATGCCCTGGGTGCCGATGTAGATCCAGGAACCGGCGGTCATCTGCCCGTACATGGTCAGGCCGAGGGCCTCCAGGCGGCGGAACTCCTCCCAGTTGGCCCATTCGCCGACGAGGTTGGAGTTGGCGATGAGGACACGCGGCGCCCACTCGTGGGTCTGCATGACGCCGACCGGGCGGCCGGACTGGACGAGCATCGTCTCGTCCTGCTTCAGGCCCCGCAGCGTGCGCACCATCGCGTCGAAGGACGGCCAGTCCCGCGCCGCCTTGCCCGTGCCGCCGTAGACGACGAGCTTGTCGGGGTGTTCGGCGACCTCCGGGTCGAGGTTGTTCTGCAGCATCCGCAGGGCAGCCTCCTGCTGCCAGCCCAGGGCGCTCGGCTGCGTTCCGCGCGGCGCTCGTACGGGGCGGGGTCCTGACATGGTCTGCCTCCTGGTGATGGCTCGCGGGTCCCTGCGGGATGTCACTGGATGTTGCTAAGGTTATTCACATCCTGGCGAGATGAATAGAGCTAGTCAATAGAGGGGTGCCCCGGCACGGCGCCGGCCCGGATGTTTGGCTTGGTGCATGGACCACGGGCAGCGAAGCGACAGGGTTACCGGCAGAACAGGGAGCCACATGGACGACGTCCTCGAAGACCGGGCGGGCGACGAGCGGGCCGCACGGCGGGACGAGGCGGTGCGGGCCGCCGTGGAGCAAGGGCTGCTGGGCCCGGACGCTCCCCTCGCCGGACTGCTCGACGTCACCGGCATCCGGCGGTCGGCGGCGGAACTGCGCGCGGCGTTCGACGCGGTGACGGCGCCCGGCACGCCCGTGCTGCACGCCTTCGCGGTGAAGGCGTCCCCGCTGGTCCCGGTGCTGCGACTGCTGCACGACGAGGGCATCGGCGCGGAGGTGGCCAGCCCGGGCGAGCTGGAACTGGCCAGGGCGGCCGGGGTGACGCCCGAGCGGACGGTGCTGGACTCGCCCGCGAAGACCCCGGCGGAGCTGCGCCAGGCGCTGGCGCTGGGCATCGCCGTCAACGCGGACAACCCGCAGGAGCTGGCCCGCCTCGACGCCCTGATGCGGTCGGCGCCGAGCCGGTCCCCGATCGGGATCCGGGTGAACCCGCAGGTCGGCGGCGGTTCCATCGAGGCGCTGTCCACCGCCACGGCGACCTCGAAGTTCGGCGTGGCACTGCGGGACGAGGGGGCGCGCGCATGGGTGATACGGGCGTACGCCGAGCGTCCCTGGCTGACGCGGCTGCACGCGCACACCGGGTCGCAGGGCATCCCGCTGTCACGGATGACCGAGGGCGTGGCGGCGACGTACGCGCTGGCGGAGGAGATCAACCGGCGGATCGGGCGGCCGCAGGTCGACACGCTCGACATCGGCGGCGGGCTGCCGGTGAACTTCGCCTCGGAGACCACGACACCGACGTACGCGCAGTACGCGCGGATGCTGAAGGAGGCGGTGCCGGGTCTGTTCGACGGGCGGTACGGGCTCGTCACCGAGTTCGGGCGGTCGCTGCTGGCCAAGCACGGCACGGTGGTGGCGCGGGTGGAGTACGCCAAGAGCGCGGGCGGCCGGCCGGTGGCGGTGACGCACGCGGGCGTGCAGGTGGCGACGCGGACCGTGTACGCGCCGGGGTCGTGGCCCCTGCGGATCGCCGCGTACGACGGCAAGGGGCGGCCGAAGGAGGGGACGCCGGTGGTGCAGGACGTGGCGGGACCGGCCTGTTTCGCGGGCGACCTGCTGGCCGAGGGCCGCGAGCTGCCGCTGCTGGAGCAGGGTGACTACGCGGCGGCGCTGGACACGGGCGCGTACTACTTCGCGCACCACTACGCGTACAACTCCCTGGCCCGCCCCGGTGTCTACGGTTTCGTCCCGGACGGCGTGGGGGGCGTTGCCTTCGCGACCGTACGCACCCCGCAGACGCTCGACGAGATCGTGGCCGAGTCCGGCGGGGCGCACGCGGGCACACTGAGCGCGCTTCCCGCACCGCCGCAGGGGTGATCAACTTGCCGGGAAACGGCGACAGTTGACCCACATTAGCCACTCGCCGCATGTTCCACCGGAAAATGCCAGAACGCTCACCTGCCGCACACACGTTGCGTAGTCTCTGGGTCACTCAGCCGAACCCAGGCAGGAGGGGAGTCCAGGGTGCCCGGAATCGACGAGTGCTTACTGGAAGCCATGCGGCTGCCCGGCGCCCGGGGGGCCGCGCTGGTCGACTGGACGAGCGGACTGGCGCTGGGCACCGTCGGCGAGGCGCCGGGCGGTGACCACGAGGCGGCGGCCGCCGAGGCCGCGGAACTGGCCCGGCTGGCCGCCGAGCAGCGGGCGTTCGCGCCCAGGAGCGACGCGGACGGCGAGGGCGGCGAGAACGGCGAGTACGGCGAGAACGGCGAGTACGGGGCGGAAACCGCCGACCCGCCGGTCGAGGACCTGATTCTCAGCAACCGGGACAGCTACCACGTCCTGCGGTTCGTGCGCACGTCGTTCGACAGCAGCGTCTTCCTGCACCTGTGGCTGGGCCGGGCGGACGGCAACCTCGCGCTGGCCCGGATCCGGCTCGGCGAGATGGCCGGACGGCTGGTGCTGGGATGACCATGGTCGGCACCACCCCGCCCCCCGGACTGCCGATACGCGACAAGGCGGCCCGCCACCGGGCCGGCGGCGTCTCCCCGATGCTCACCCGCCTCGCGGCCGAGCGCGCCACCGGCGTCCTGGTCCGCGCGAGCGGCACCCTGTACCTCGCCGAAGGCCGGGTGGTGCACGCCGAG
The DNA here is from genome assembly GCF_043204795.1 of Streptomyces sp. NPDC047706. Classification (NCBI taxonomy): domain Bacteria; kingdom Bacillati; phylum Actinomycetota; class Actinomycetes; order Kitasatosporales; family Streptomycetaceae; genus Streptomyces; species Streptomyces sp. NPDC047706. The sequence continues at coordinate 66,380 of NZ_JBIDCW010000014.1, forward strand.
AGCCCTCTCGCGCCCGGCCTGGACATCCTCCTCACGGCCCACGGCACCCTCGACGCCCGGCACTGGCAGGCCGCCGTCGACCGGGCCGACCAGTCCGGCGACGCCGACCGCGCCCTCTTCGACGGCGGCCGGCTCGCCCCGGGCGCCCTTGAGCTGTGCCACCTGAGCGCGCTCTACGACGCCGCCTACTTCGCCCTCGCGCCCAGCAGCACGCCGGGCCGCTTCCGGTACGGCCCCACACACTGGCTCGGTTCGGTGCACCCGGTCCCGGTCGGCTCCGTCGAACAGGAGACCCTGCGCCGCCGTGCCCTGCTGCATCGCATCTGGCCGGACCCGGCGACCGACAGCGCACCGCTGGAACGCCTCGACACCGCCGCGGCCCCCGCGGTGCCGCCCCGGCAGAGCGCGGTCCTGGCACGTGTGGACGGCCTGCGCACGGCCACGGACATCGCCCGCGCCCTGGGCAGACCGGCCTTCCACACCCTGGTGTCCATACGCCGTCTGGCCGCGGCCGGCCTGGTGGCACCCCGCACACCACACCCGGCCACGGACGGCGCCTCCTGGCCGGGGCACCGGACGCCGGGCGATCCCGCCGCCGGGCATCCCGATCCCGCAGGCCCCGCACCGCCGGCGCCCGTCGCCCAGGGCCGGCCGTCCCCCGTCGGCGCCCCACCTGCCGGTGCGCTCACCCCCCGCACCCCCGCCCGCACGACGAGCATCCCCCTCGGGCTCCCCGCCGAGCACCCCGACATCGCACTGCTGAAGAGGGTCAGGGATGCGCTGGAGGCCCTTTGAACGGCAGCAGCCGCGACAGCCCGCGCAGGGACCGCCGGCGCCGGGACAGCTCGCACCACGACATGCGACACCGCGGCAACCGCCTCGACCGCCCGCCGAGAGGAGAGCCCTGATGGCGGTGGAACCCCCGATCCTCGACGAACTGCACCGGCTGAGAGCCCGCGTCCCGCAGCTGACCGGCGCCCTCGCCGCCAGCGTGGACGGCCTGGTCATCGCCCATGACACCCCCGGCGTGGAGCCGGAGGGGCTCGCCGCGCTGACCGCCGCCGCGCTCGGCGTCGCGGTACGGGTCACGGACGCGACCGGCCGGGGGGACCTGCGCGAACTGCTGGTGCGCGGCATGCGCGGCTATGTGGCGACGTACTCCGCGGGCCACACCGCCGTGCTGACCCTGCTCGCCGAGGACCGCGTCAACGTCGGCCGGCTGCACCTGGAGGGCCGCCGCACCGGCGCCCGGATCGGCGAGCTGGTCGACGCCCTGCCACCGGTCCCGCTCGCACTCCCGGCGAAGCCCGAGACGGCCCCCACGACGCGGCAGAAACCCGTCCGCCGGACTCCCCGCACCCCCACGAACACACCCACCACCACGGAAAGCTGAGAGGAACACCACCACCATGGCCAACACCGAGATCACTCTGAAGGAAGCCCTCACCTCGATCGAGGGCGCCACCGGAGTCGCCCTCGTCGACTACACCACCGGCATGGCGCTGGGCACGCTGGGCGGCAGCAAGACCTTCGATCTCAACGTCGCCGCCGCCGGCAACACCGACGTGGTCCGCGCCAAGATGCGCACGATGGAGCACCTCGGGCTCAAGGGCCAGATCGAGGACATCCTGATCACCCTGACCGACCAGTACCACCTGATCCGCCTGCTCAGCGGCCGCAGCGGCAACGGGCTCTTCCTCTACCTCGCCCTCGACGCCAAGCGCGCCAACCTCGCGATGGCCCGCCACCAGTTGCGGCGGATCGAGTCGGAACTCGAGGTCTGACAAAGCCGCTCAGACCGGCGCGGCGGTACGGCGACGCGAGCCACCCGGTGCCGCGTCGCCCGCCGCGACGCCCGTGCTGCGGTACGCCTTGACGGCCTTGCCGGCCGGGCGGCCGCCTCGGCGCAGCCAGTCGACGCGCACCCACAGCAACGCCTCGCCGGCCCGCTCACGCCGCCCGAGCCACGCCGCCTTCAGCCACAGCCCCGCACCGCATCCGGCGAGCAGCATGCCGCCGGCGGCGGGCGCGGCCAACGAGCCGCCCAGCGCGGCGAGGAAGGCGAGGAGCAGCCACCAGCGGTGGCCGCGCCGCCAGTTGCGCACGGTCACGGCGCGGTCCTGGAGCACGTCGTGCTTGGCGGCGCGGGCGGCGCCGCGGGCGAGGTCGGCGTACCGCTTGCGGCGCGGGTACGCCACCAGGGCAGCCGCCAGGATGAACAGCACCGCCCCGGCCAGGACGCCGATCCGGCGCCCGGTCAGTCCCGGCACCAGCGCCCCGGCACCGGCCGCGCACACCCCGAGCCACCACAGCGGCGCGGCCCCCGCCCGTACGACGCAGGCCACCCGGGCCAGTCCCTGACCGCCGCGCACCATCTCCCGCCTCCCGTCCCATGTCCCATGCCGTACCTGGTCCTTGGACGGGCAGGCTAGCGAGGCGAGGTGAGACGAGTCTGAGAAGCCGCGGGACGGGGCGGGCGCGGTCCGGGACTGGCCCGGGTGGCCTGCGCGGCACCGAAGGACCGCGGGCGGCGGCCTCCGGCGGCCACCTTCCGGTACTGCTGCCGGCGCCGGCCACTCACTCCACGAACAGCCCCCGCGCCGCCGCCCGCGCGTCGAACTCCTCCAGCCGCGCCTGCGCGTCCGGCAGGTCGTCGCACATCGCCTCCAGCAGCACCCGCCCCAGCAGCATCGGCGCGCAGGCCGTGTCGAAGGCGAGCCCGGTGCCGACGGCGGCGGGCAGCAGCAGGTCGGACACCTTCGCGACCGGCGCGAACGCCGAGTCGGCGACGGTGACCACCGTCAGCCCGGCCTCCTTGGCGTAGGCCAGCGTGTCCACCACCTCGCGGGGGTGCCGGGGCAGCGCGAAGCACAGCAGCGCCGAGGCACCCGCCCGTACGGTCCCGTCGATCCGGTCGTGGATCATGGTGCCGCCCTCGTGGAGCAGCCGGACGTCCGGATGGACCTTGGCGGCGAAGTAGGCGAACCCGTACGCCTGGGAGGCCGCCGCCCGCAGTCCCAGCACCGGCAGCGGGCGGGAGGCGGCCAGCAGCCGCCCGGCCTCCCGCACGGGGCGGGGGTCGGCGAGCAGTTCGGCGAGGTGCTTGAGGTTCTCGATCTCGGCCTCGACGGCCTGCTGGTACTCGTTGTACGACGCCGCGCCGGCCGGCTGCTCGACGGGCGCGACCTCCCGCAGGTGCCGGCGCAGTGCCGGGTAGCCGTCGAAGCCGAGGGCGACCGCGAAGCGGGTGACGGACGGCTGGCTGACCCCGGCGAGTTCGGCCAGCTCCACACTGGACAGGAACGGCACGTCGGCGGCGCGCCGTACCATGCTGTGCGCGATGCGCCGCTGTGTCGGTGTCAGCCGGTGTCCCTCGAACAGCGCCTGCAACCGGGCGGCCGGGCTGTCCGGCCCCCCTGTGCTCATGTCCCCGCTCATGACGTGCTCCCCCTCCAGATGTCCGTGAACCGGTCGAGCAGGCCGGCCGCCGCCGTCACGTCGTGCGTGAGCGGCCGGTCGGCCGGGTCCGCGTCCAGCACCGACTCGGCGAGCTCCAGCGCCCGGCCCACCGGCAGGTCCGGTTCGGGGCGCAGGTCGCGCTGGCGCAACGCCCTTACGGCGGCGACGAGTTCGCAGCCGACGACGAGACGGTACGCGTCGCACGCGCGCAGTGTCTGACGTGCGGCGAGGGAGGCGAAACTGGCCTGTTCCTCGACGCCTCGGGAGAGTACAGCGTGGCCGAGCGACGCGGGTGCGGAGAAGGCCCGCAGATCACCCAGGGCGGCCCCGGCGGCGTACTCCAGGATCATCACGCCGGAGGAGGCGGGCTCGTGGTCGGCGAGGAAGGGGCGCAGGCGGGTGTAGGCGGGCTCGTTCAGCGTCGACAGCCGGGACGTGGACAGGCGGGCGACCTGCGTGACGGCGAGCCGGAAGTGGTCCAGGGCGAGGGCGAGTTGGGCCTGGTAGAAGCCGCCGTGGTGGTAGGCGGCCAGGTCCTCGGGGGAGATCAGCGGGTTCTCGGCGGCCGCGTTGATCTCGACGGTGAGGACGTCCTCCAGGGCGTCGGCGGCGTCGTGCGCGGGGCCGTGTATCTGGGGCAGGCAGCGGAAGCCGTACGGGTCCTGGATCCGCCCGAGTGGCGGGTGCGGCCGGTCGGCGGCGCCGATAAGCCACCGCATCCGGCGGGCGACGTCGGCGGTGCCGCGGTGCGGCCGGGCGGCGTGCACGGGAGCGGCGTAGGCCTCGTGCGAGCCGTCCACGGCCAGCAGGGACAGGGCGGCGACGACCTGGGTGGCGGCGAGCAGGCCGCGCAGTTCGTGCAGGGCGAGCGCGGACTGGCCGAGGGTGAGGGCGTTGCTGCTGATCAGCGCGAGCGCGTCGTTGTTGTCCAGCGGCTGCGCCCCGGGGGCACCCGCTCCCCGCCAGGGGTGTTCGCCGGCCAGCGCGAGCCCCATCTGGGCCAGCGCGGCGATGTCGCCGGTGCCGACCGAGCCGAACTCGTTGACCACCGGGTAGGCCCCGGAGTCCAGCGCCTCGCACAGCGCGGTGACCACGGACGGCCGCAGTCCCGCGCCGCCCGCGAGCAGCTGGTTGGCCCGGACGGCGAGCATCGCCCGCACCTGCCGCGCGGGCAGTTCCTCGCCGATGGCTCCGGCGTGGCTGCGCAGCAGCCGCAGTCCGTGCGCGGCGGCGGCCTCGGTCGGCACGTCCTCGTTCCGGTTGGCGCCGACTCCGGTGGACCGGCCGTAGACGCGCCCGGTCGCGGCGATCATGCGGGCGGCGTTCCAGGACTCCTCCGCCCGCTTCATCGCCTCGGTCCCGGGCACCGGGCGCGCGGTTCCGTCGGCCAGCCGGACGACGTCCGCGACGCCCGTCCCGCGCCCGTCCAGCACCACGAGGGCGGTCACGTCGCCCGCCGGAATGTCCACGGTCCGAGATGACATCACGCGCAGAACCTCCTCAACCCGGACACCCGCTCTCGCCTGCCGGTCACCCGCCATGACGGATGACACCGGAGCTTCGACGGCCTATTCAGACATCAAGAACTCTGCATGACGTTATACAGGCCGGGCAAGGGCATCTCATGATCCCGTCCGACGCGGGCCTTGCGGCCGGCGACGGCGGGAGGCGGCGGCGGGAGGCGGCGGGCCGGCCGGCCACGCCACCGCAAGGCCCTGCCGGACCACCGGCTGCCCCCGCCGCCGACACGGGGGCTACCCCCAGTGCGACCGGCGTCCGCGCTCCTTACCGTGAAGCGCATGAGCGGAACGGACGCGCGGGACACCGAGCTGAAGAAGGAACTCGACGCCACCCTGCAGGCCCGCAGAGAACTGGGCGAGGAGTACGACTCCGCGCTGGTCGACTCGTTTCTCGAGAAGGTCGAGCAGCGCATCGACGGGGCCGTGGAGCGCCGTCTGCGGCGCCGGCTGGCCGAGCAGCAGATGGTGACGGCCCGGGACGCGCGCTCGCCGAGGCCGACGGACTCCTGGGGCGAGCGCTTCGGTTTCGGCATCGTCTCGCTGGTCCTGGCGGTGCCGCTCTCGGCGATCGGCGGCGGTGTGGCCGGCCTGCCCGGCCTGCTCGTCGCCTGGGCCGGCATCGTCGGCGTCAACGCCTTCCAGGCGGCCCGGGTCAACCCGGGGCTGTTCGGCGGGCGGCGCCACCGGTCCGGGCAGGACGGCGACTGGGAGGACTGACCTCCCGGGGAGGAGTTGTGCGCGGGAACCGCCGCACCCCCGTTGCCGGGGGGCGGGACGACGGCGGTCCCCGCGAGGGACGCGGGCCGGGTCAGGACCGGGCTTGCGCGTCCGTGGCGTCCATGGAGGTCCGGGAGCCGCTCCGGAGGTTCCTGGCGCCGTTCGGGCCGGCCCGGGCGGGGAGCCGCTCCCGCCCTGCCGACACCCACCAATGTGCCGGACCCGTGTTAAGCGGGTGCTGCGCGGACGTGACGCGCTCGTACCACTTCCGCGAAGTCCGCAAACGCGCACGTCACCGCGAGTTCGCCGCCCTCACGGCCCGTTCACCGGCGGTTCGCCGTCACTTCTTCGTGCTCCTGGCCAGGAAGGCCAGCAGGTCCTGGCGGCCGATCACTCCGGTCGGCTTGCCCTCGACCAGGACGATCGCCGCGTCCGCCGTACCGAGCACGGACATCAGGTCCCCGACCGGCTCGCCGGAGCCGACCTGCGGCAGCGGCGCCGACATGTGCTTCTCCAGCGGGTCGTCGAGCGAGGCGCTCTGGGTGAACAGCGCGTCCAGCAGCTCCCGTTCCACGACCGAGCCCACGACCTCGGCGGCCATCACGTCCGGGTGCCCGGCGCCCGGCTTGACGATCGGCATCTGCGAGACGCCGTACTCGCGCAGCACGTCGATGGCCTGGCCGACCGTCTCGTCGGGGTGCATGTGGACCAGGGACGGGATGGCGCCGCCCTCCTTGTCGTTCAGCACGTCGCCGACGCGGGCGCTCGGGCCGGCGTCCTCCAGGAAGCCGTAGTCCGCCATCCACTCGTCGTTGAAGATCTTGCTGAGGTAGCCGCGCCCGCTGTCCGGGAGCAGCACGACCACCACGTCGTCCTCGCCGAGCCGCTCGGCCACCCGCAGCGCCGCGACGACGGCCATGCCGCAGGAGCCGCCCACCAGCAGGCCCTCCTCCTTGGCCAGGCGCCGGGTCATCTGGAAGGAGTCCTTGTCGGACACGGCGACGATCTCGTCGGCGACGGTGCGGTCGTACGCCGTCGGCCAGAAGTCCTCACCGACGCCCTCGACGAGGTACGGACGCCCGGACCCGCCCGAGTACACCGAGCCCTCGGGGTCGGCGCCGACGACCTTCACCCGGCCGTCGCTGATCTCCTTGAGGTACCGGCCGGTCCCGGAGATGGTGCCGCCGGTGCCGACGCCGGCGACGAAGTGGGTGATCCGCCCGTCGGTCTGCTGCCACAGCTCGGGGCCCGTCGAGTGGTAGTGGGAGAGCGGGTTGTTGGGGTTGGAGTACTGGTCCGGCTTCCAGGCGTTCGGCGTCTCACGCACCAGCCGGTCGGAGACGTTGTAGTACGAGTCGGGGTGCTCGGGAGCGACGGCCGTCGGGCAGACCACGACCTCGGCGCCGTACGCCCGCAGCACGTTGATCTTGTCCGTGGACACCTTGTCCGGGCACACGAAGATGCACTTGTACCCCTTCTGCTGCGCCACGATCGCCAGCCCCACGCCGGTGTTGCCGCTGGTCGGCTCGACGATCGTGCCGCCGGGCTTGAGCGCGCCGCTCTCCTCGGCCGCCTCGATCATGCGCAGGGCGATGCGGTCCTTCACCGAACCGCCGGGGTTGAAGTACTCGACCTTGGCCAGGACGGTCGCCCTGATGCCCTTGGTCACGTTGTTGAGCCTCACCAGCGGGGTGTTGCCGACGAGACTGATCATCGAGTCGTGGAACTGCACCGTTGTCTCCGGATGCCGCAGAAGTAGTGGTCTGGGTGATGCCGCCAGCCTATGGCCTGACCGTCGGGACGGACCTCAGGAAACCCGCAGCGGGTGATCACACGGCCGGACGGGTCCTGCGCCCGGTCACCGCCGTTCACGCGTCGTTGAGATTGGCGGGGGCTCGCTTCGGGGCAAGGAGTGGATGTACGGGTGCGAGGAGGTGGCGGCGACGCATGACAAGGATGTCCAGGGCGAGGGTGGCCCGGCGCATCGCAGCCGGGGCGGCGTACGGCGGTGGCGGCATCGGCCTGGCCGGTGCGGCGGTCGTCGGTCTGGTGCTGGCCGAGGTGCAGCTGGCCCGGCGCCAGGTGGGCAACGGCTCGACGCCGTACGTGCCGAACGCGGACGGGCGGTACGGACAGACGTACGACACCCCGGGTGCCCCGCCCCTGCTGCTGACCATACTGGGCGATTCCACCGCCGCCGGCCAGGGCGTGCACCGGGCCGGCCAGACCCCGGGCGCGCTGCTCGCCTCGGGCCTCGCGGCGGTCGCCGAACGCCGCGTGGACCTGCGCAACGTCGCCCTGCCCGGCGCGATGTCCGACGACCTGGACCGTCAGGTGACCCTGGCCCTCGCGGACCAGGACCGGATCCCGGACATCTGCGTGATCATGGTCGGCGCGAACGACGTCACCAACCGCATCCCGGCCACCCGCTCGGTGCGGCACCTGTCGTCCGCGGTACGACGGCTGCGCACCGCAGGCGCCGAGGTGGTCGTCGGCACCTGCCCCGACCTGGGCACGATCGAGCCGGTGCAGCAGCCGCTGCGCTGGCTGGCCAGACGTGCCTCCCGCCAGTTGGCCGCCGCCCAGACGATCGGAGTCGTCGAGCAGGGCGGCCGCACCGTGTCGCTGGGTGACCTGCTGGGTCCGGAGTTCGCCGCGAACCCGCGTGAGCTGTTCGGCCCCGACAACTACCACCCGTCCGCCGAGGGCTACGCCACCGCCGCGATGGCGGTCCTGCCGACGGTCTGTGCCGCGCTCGGCCTGTGGCCGGAGGAGGAGCGCCCGGACGTCTCCCGCCGCGAGGGCTTCCTCCCCGTCGCCCGCGCCGCCGCCGAGGCAGCCTCCGAGGCGGGCACGGAGGTCACGGCCGCCCTGCCGACAGGGCAACGGGGTCCGTGGGCCCTGCTGAAACGCCGCCGCCGGCGCCGGGTGCAGGAGCCCGACGCGGCCCCGCCGGAGCGGACGGGCCACTCGTCCCCGCCGTGACCCGCCCCGACCGCGCCCGATGCGGCCCGCACCCGGGCCGCGTCCCCTTTCGTACACGCAGCGTTCACCCCAGGAGCCGCCCGGCGTAACCCCAGCACTCCCGGACGCGACGAAGGTGACCTCTTCACTGTCACTTCACTGTCATGCGTCTGTCAGGAGCACAAGGCCGCGATGGAAAAGCCGCTTCCGAGAACCGCAGGCTCCCCGAGCCGGATCCGAAACCCCTGGTGGGACAACACCCGGTTCGTGTCCGCCGCACTGATCGTGGTCCTGCACACCATCGGCAGCATCATGAGCCGCCACGACTCGCTGCACGCCTTCAACGTCGCGACCTGGGCCTTCCGCGTCCCGATGTTCGTCGTCCTCGCCGGGGTCTTCAGCAGCGCGGGGCCGCTGGGCGCTCGCCATCTGCGCACGCTGCTGCGCAACATCGCGATACCCGCCCTCCTGTGCAGCCTGCTCTACTCGCTGGAGGTGTACGCGCTCGGCGGCCCGTTCCGGCTGCACATCGCCCAGCTGCCGTGGACGCTGTGGTTCCTGATGTCGCTCTTCTTCTGGCGGCTGCTGCTGCCGCTGGTCGTGCAACTGCGCCACCCGCTGCTGATCACCACGATCGTGTCACTGGGCGTGGGGTACCTGGAGGAGTTCAACCTGCTGTTCTCGGCCAGCCGGACCCTCGTGTACCTGCCGCTGTTCTACCTCGGCTGGCGGCTGGGCCAGGGCATGCTGCGGGAGTGGTTCGACAGCCGCTGGAGCCTGCCGGTCGCCGTGGGCGGCATCCTCGCCTGGTTCACCGTGGCCTGGCTGTGGCACGCCGAGCTCAAGGGCAACTGGACCTCCATGCGCCACCCGTACGTCGCCGACACCCAGCTGGGCCTCGAAGGCGCCTGGCTGATCCGGCTGGCCCTGCTCGCCACGTCCGTGGCCCTCGCGCTGTGCCTGCTGCGCGTGATGCCCAGGAAGCGGCTCCCGCTGATCTCCGCGCTGGGCGCCGGCGGCTTCACCATCTACCTGCTGCATCCGCTGATCATCCTGCCGGTGCGGGAGCTCGGCGTGATCCAGCGGGCCGACACCCGCCTGGAGCTGGCCGGCCTGGTGCTGGCGGCCGTCCTGCTCGCGGCAGCGCTCGGGTCCCCGTTCGTGCGCCGGCTGGCGCAGCCGCTGACCAGGCCGCCGGTGGACTGGCTGTTCGCCCCCCTGCCCGCCCAGCAGACGCCGGCGGCTCCGTCCGATACGCTAAGCAAGCGCTTGGAAAAGAGGTCCGCGTCACACGAGGATGCCGGTGACCGGCAGCCTACGTACGGGTAACTTCCCCCGTGCACCCCTTCCCACGTCGTCTGGAGCCGTGATGCCCGAAGCCGTGATCGTCTCTGCCGCCCGCTCCCCCATCGGCCGCGCCGTCAAGGGCTCCCTCAAGGACCTGCGCCCCGACGACCTCACCGCCACGATCATCCAGGCCGCCCTCGCCAAGGTCCCCGAGCTGGACCCGAAGGACATCGACGACCTGATGCTCGGCTGCGGCCTGCCCGGCGGCGAGCAGGGCCACAACCTGGGCCGGATCGTCGCCGTCCAGATGGGCATGGACCACCTGCCGGGCTGCACGGTCACCCGGTACTGCTCCTCGTCGCTGCAGACCTCCCGGATGGCCCTGCACGCCATCAAGGCCGGCGAGGGCGACGTCTTCATCTCGGCCGGCGTCGAGACGGTCTCCCGCTTCGCGAACGGCAGCTCCGACATCCCGACCGCGCGCAACCCGCTCTTCGCCGACGCCGAGGCCCGCACGGCCGCGGTCGCCGAGTCCGAAGGCTCGACCTGGCACGACCCGCGCGAGGACGGCCTGCTTCCCGACCCGTACATCGCGATGGGCCAGACCGCCGAGAACCTCGCCCGGCAGTGGGGCGTGACCCGGCAGGACATGGACGAGTTCGGCGTCCGCTCGCAGAACCTCGCCGAGGAAGCCGTCAAGAAGGGCTTCTGGGAGCGCGAGATCACCCCGGTGACCCTCCCCGACGGCACGGTCGTCAGCAAGGACGACGGCCCGCGCGCCGGCGTCACGATGGAGGGCGTTGCGGGCCTGAAGCCGGTCTTCCGCCCCGACGGCCTGGTCACCGCCGGCAACTGCTGCCCGCTCAACGACGGCGCCGCGGCCCTGATCATCATGTCGGACACCAAGGCCCGCGAGCTGGGCCTGACCCCGCTCGCCCGGATCGTCTCCACCGGCGTCTCCGGCCTGTCCCCCGAGATCATGGGCTACGGCCCCGTCGAGGCGTCCAAGCAGGCCCTCGCCCGCGCCGGCCTGACCATCGACGACATCGACCTCGTCGAGATCAACGAGGCGTTCGCCGCCCAGGTGATCCCCTCCTACCGCGACCTGAACATCCCGCTGGAGAAGCTGAACGTCAACGGCGGCGCCATCGCCGTCGGCCACCCCTTCGGCATGACCGGCGCCCGGATCACCGGCACGCTCATCAACTCCCTGCAGTGGCACGACAAGCAGTTCGGCCTGGAGACGATGTGCGTCGGCGGCGGCCAGGGCATGGCGATGGTCGTCGAGCGCCTCAGCTGATACCCGCACCCCCTCCGTGACGGGGGCGGCACCCCACGTCACGCATTGGCCCAGAACTCCGCAAGCACCGGGGTTCTGGGCCGTTTTGTGACCCAATCTCCCCCAGGATGTGACCTATCTCCCTCGCCACAGGAATCACCGCAGGTCAGGGCCGTACCGCACCAAACATTCGCCCCAAAGGACTGTCCGTTTCGTGACGTTACGCACTGACAGCTGGTTAGTTCACCCATCAAGCTGATGTAGGAAGTCGGGGGTCGACCTTGAACCGGGAGTACGTCAGTGAGCGCCATGCCGATCGCCCTGCTGGTCACCACGGCCGCCACAGGCGCCGTGGGCGTAGCCGTCCTGCGCACCCTCATGCAGTTGCGCCGCCAGGTCGCGGCCCTGCGGGATGAGCTTGCCGCGGGCCGCGCCGCCACCCATGCCCTGCTGCCCGCCGCCCGCACCCCGGCCGACGCCGACGAGATACGCGCCGCCGTGACGGAGGCGCTGGCCGAGGAACGGGAGCGGGAACTGGCCGAGGCCCGCGCCTTCTGGGCCGCCCAGGAGGCACGTGACGTCTCCGACGCGCCGTCACCGCTCGGCCTGACCGAGAACGACCTGTTCCTCCCCCGGCAGGCCGATTTCGCGGGCCTGGAGCCGCTGGAGCCGGTGTCCGAGGCCGCCGCGGAACCCGAGGAGTTCGCCGGCGACTCCGCCGAACTGGCCGCCGCCCGCCGCCGCCACCCCTCCCACCCGGACTTCACACCGGCCCCGTCACCGGCCGTGGGCGACCACGAACGCACGGTGTCCGTCCTGGAGGAACTGGCCACGTCCCGCGTCGAGCTGACCGACGTCCGCCCCGGCCCCCTCGGCACCCTCGACGTCTACGTCTTCGCCGACGGGACGACCCTGTGCATGACCCCCGGCCACCGCGAGACCGCCGAGCGCCTCGCCGCGGCCCTCCGCTGCGGGGAGACCCCGACCCTGCTCGGTGGCTCGGGCATCTCCGGCGCCTACACGCTGACCTTCACGTGCGGCGGGGAGACGGTGTACATCCTGGCGGACCGGGTCATCGCGTCGCTCTAGCGGACGGACGGTGACCCGGGACGCCGGTCCCCCCGGTCGGTCCCCTCGGTCAGACCCCCGCCCGTGTCTGGGCCTCCGCGACCACCCGCACGGCCTCCTCCACCTCGGCCTCGCTGGTCAGCACGACGGCCAGATCTCGCCCCGCGACACTGATCTGGTCGGCCGCGGCGAACATCCCCGCGTCCGGCATCTCCCGCGGCTCACTCCCCGGCTCCTCCACCGACTGCGTCCACCGGGCCAGCGCTCTGGCCAGCGCCAACGCCTCCGCCGCGGCCCCCCGCTGCAACCGGCTCTGCGGCGCCGCCCTCAATCGATCGGCAAATTGATCAACCGCACTGATCAGACGCGTCGTATCAACCACGCCGGCAGGCTACCCGCACTGTTGCCAACGGACGAACGCTCAGGCACGGTGACCTGAAGGACCGGCTTACACCCGATTGCATCCGGAGGCGCCGATGTCCCAAGTCTTCTCCGAGGAGACCCATCGCAATCTGCTCGCCCGTATCCCCCATTGCACCGGTCGTGAAGTATCCGACTGGCTGCGCACCGTCGAGGAAGGCCCCGCTCTCCGCTTCGAGGAGAAGGTCAGCTGGCTGCGTCACGAATACGACCTCGCGTACGGCCACGCGAAGGCGATCATCCACGAGTACGACCTGAGGAGGGCGGCGCGCAAACTGCTCTGAGCGCGCACCGGACAGCGAAAGGGGCCCCTGGAGAACCCGAGGCCCCTTCATACGTCCTCCGCGTCCCGCGCGACCTCACCGGCATCCGGTCAGCCGCGCGGTGCCGGTCAGTCGTCGCCGCTGAAGATGGCGACCAGACGGAGCATCTCGATGTAGATCCACACCAGCGTCAGGGTCAGGCCGAAGGCGGCCAGCCAGGACTCCTCGCGCGGCGCACCGTAGGCGATGCCGTCCTGGATCTGCTTGAAGTCCAGGGTCAGGAAGAACGCGCCGAGCACGATCGCGATGATGCCGACGATCGCACCGAGCGGGCCCATGCTGCGCAGTCCGCCGTCCTCGGCGACGCCGAAGGCGACGAGCAGGAGGTTGACGGCCATGACCAGGACGAAGGCGATGGCGATCGCCATGCCGATCCGGGCGTAGCGCGCCGTGACGCGGATCCACCCGGCCTTGTAGATGAGCAGCGTCGCGCCCGTGACCGCCATGGTGCCGAGCACCGCCTGAAAGGGCGCGCCGGACCACCGGGTGTTGAACATCTCGCTGATCACGCCGAGGAAGACACCCTCGAACGCGGCGTAGGACAGGATCAGCGCGGGCGAGGCCTTGCGCTTGAACGACTGGACGATCGCCAGGACGAAGGCGATGATCGCTGCGCCGATCGCCAGGCCGTAGCTGCTGGAAGACACCGGCAGCAGCGCCCAGGCGAGGACGGCACCGACGACGACCGTGCCGAGCGTCATCGCCGAGCGCATGACGACGTCGTCCATCGTCATCCGGTCGGTGCCGGCGGGCGCCTGCGGCGGCGCGCCGTACTGGAGGTCCTGCTGCGCGTACGGGTTCTGGGCGTACGGGTTACCGGCGCCGGGCTGGGCGTGGGGGTTACCCTGCGCGTACGGGTTGCCCTGGGTGCCAACAGCTGCGCCCCCGGCCTGCGGCGCGGTGTTGAAGCCCGCGTAGCCGTTGTCGCGGCTGAACCCCCGTCGCGAGAAGACCGGGTTGCTGCTCCTCATTTCACTCCTCCATGGCCACCCTGCGTAGCCTTGGCTCAAGAGTAATAGACAGGCAAAGGAATGACCCTAGTGCTTGGGGAGGATCTTTCCCCCTCGTGCTGAGCAACACGCTAACCGGATGCGTGATTCCCGCCGACGGAGGGTGTCATTCCTGACGAACCCGGTACATGCCCGGAACCGACCGGTGATCAGACCGGACGGCCGGTGCGCGCCGGCCGGGTGAGTCAGTGCGGCGGGAATCCGGTGTACCCCTCCGCCAGATCGGTCTCGGCGGCCCGCGAGGAGGCGATCCGTTCCAGCCGGGCGAGCCCGTCTCCTTCTGGTGCGTCAGGGCCCGCGCGAAGACGACGACATCACCGACGGTCAGGTTGAGCCACTTGGCGCCGGTCGGCGGCACGATGTGCGCGGCGTCACCGGCGAGGAAGAGCCGGCCGTGCCGCGTCGGCTCGTGCACGAAGGAACGCATCGGCGTCACCGACTTCTGGGTGAGGGGCCCGCGCCCCAGCCGCCAGCCGTCGGCGGTCTCGAAGCGGCGTTCCAGCTCCGCCCAGATCTCCTCGTCGTCCCACTCCCCGGCGTCCGTGCCGTCCGCAACGGCCGTGCACGCGACGAGTCCCCACCACCTTTCGGTGGCGGGGACTCGCAGCTCTCTCCCTCACTTACTCGCTCATGCCCTCACCGGAGTCGGAGCCGCCCATGTCGCCGCCGCCCATGTCGCCGCCGTTGTCGGAACCGCCCGTGTCGTCCGCGTCACCGGCGCCGGGGTCGACCTGGACGTCGTCCGTACCGGTGTCGGTGCCGTCGTCCGTGCCGGCGTCGGTGTCGGTGTCGGTGCCGTCATCGGTGCCGTCATCGGTGCCGTCATCGGTGCCGTCATCGGTATCCGTGTCCGTACCGGTGTCGGTGTCGGTGCCGTGGTCCGTACCGGTGTCGGTGCCGTCATCAGTGCCGGTGTCCGTGTCCGTACCGGTGTCGGTGTCGGTGCCGTGGTCCGTACCGGTGTCGGTGCCGTCATCAGTGCCGGTGTCCGTGTCCGTACCGGTGTCGGT
>NZ_JBIDCW010000014.1:81533-81692 GCF_043204795.1 Streptomyces sp. NPDC047706
GGTGTCGGTGCCGTGGTCCGGATCCTTGTCCGTGTCCTTCCCGCCGTCCGGACCCTTGTCCGTGTCCTTCCCGCCGTCCGGACCCTTGTCCGTGTCCTTCCCGCCGTCCGGACCCTTGTCCGTGTCCTTCCCGCCGTCCGGACCCTTGTCCGTGTCCTT
>NZ_JBIDCW010000014.1:81786-186261 GCF_043204795.1 Streptomyces sp. NPDC047706
GTCCTTCCCGCCGTCCGGATCCTTGTCGGTGTCCTTCCCGCCGTCCGGACCCTTGTCCGTGTCCTTCCCGCCGTCCGGATGCTTCGGGTCGTCCGGGTGTTGCGGCCAGTCATGCTTGCCCGGCTTCCAGATGTCGTGGTTCTTTACATCCCAGTACTTGTAGCTGACGCGGTGACTCTCCCAGTAGTAGTAGTCGTTCCGCGTCTCCCAGCAGTAGTACCGCTTGGGGCCCTTCCAAATGTAATAGACCTCGAAGTGCTCGTCCCAATAGAACTTGTAGTTGTACTTGCCCCAGCAGTACCACTGCTTGTGCTTCTTGTCCCACGAGCGCTTGCTCTTCTTCTGCCAGCAGTACTTGCCCTTGCCCTTGCTCTTGCCTTTGCTCTTGCCCTTCTTCTTGTGCTTGTCCTTGTGCTTGTCCTTGTGGTCGCCGTCGACCAAGGACACCGCCGACGTCTCCTGCAGCGGCGCGGCCGACGCCGCCGCGGCGGGCAGGAGGACGCCTCCGGCGACCGCCACGGCGGACGCCACCGTCGTACCGATGATCATCCGGCGCTTCCGAGTGGTGTTTTCGCGGGTGCTGATGTCACGAGCCATTTCTCTACTCCTGTGAAATGAGGAATATTAGTTCCGCGCTTGTTCCGCGCTTTTCCTGCCTGACCTCGTCTCCGGTCCGGTGGTTCCCGGCGAGGCCCGCACTTCAAGTAAGCCGGAGCCGCACAACGAGGTCACGTTCCGGAAACTCGGAACTTGACAGCATCAGTAAAGGGCGCTAAGAGCCGCCAACGGCAACCACGAGGCAACCGGTGACTGAACTGCGCAGTGCGCAGGCTTCCGAGGGGAAGAGACGATGAACCAATTCCAGCGGACCATGATCACCGCTGTCGCGGCCGCCACTCTGGTCGGCTTAGTACTCCAGCTGTAGATCGTGATTTTCATGTCTGGGATGCGGCTTGTCGCCGGTAGTGGCTGGTGCGTGATCGTGCCTGGTGGCGACGGCGGCAGTCGGACCAGGCAAGCCGGTGGGCCGCGTCGCGGGCGGGCTGGACGACGAGCGTGATGAACAGGCGGCAGATCTCGTTGCAGGACAGTGGGATCAGGTCGTCCGGCGTGGGGCGGTGTGCGTGTTCGTCGGCGCGGACGACGGCGAGGAAGGCGTGGGCCAGCATGGCGAGGGTGACCCAGCGGGCCCAGGAGGGGTAGCGGCGGACCTGGTGCTCGTCCAGTCCGGCCAGCCCCTTCTCGGTTTGGAAGGTCTCCTCCACCCTCCATCTGGAGCCTGTGACCGTGACGAGAGTGGGCAGGAGTGTCGGCGTGGTGGAGTGGCAGCGGTAGTAGGCGAGTTCACCGGTGCTGCGGTTGCGGCGGATCAGCAGTTGGTGGCGGCCCGGGGCCGGCTCGGCGAGGTCGATGACGGCCCAGTCGCAGAACCGCTGCCCCTTCGCGCCGCGTCCGGCCGAGAGCTTCTGCCAGGCCCGCTTCGGCACCTTCCATGCCAGGGCATCAGCGCGGAACTTGCCTGCGCTGGTGTGCATTTCGGCGGAGCAGGCCACCGCGAGGACATAGCCGATGCCGCGTTCCTCCAGAGCCGTACGGAGTCTTGGGCTGCCGCCGTAGACCTCGTCCCCGGTGACCCGGCCCACGTGGTGTCCGGCGTCCAGGAACCGTTCGATCATCGTGCGGGCCAGTTCCGGCTTGGTCGCGAAGACGGTGTCCTCGCCGAGCCCGGCGGCCCGGCAGCGGTCCGGGTCGCACGTCCGGGAGCGTGGGATGTACAGCTCCCGGTCCACTGCCGCGTGCCCGCGCATCCCGGCGTAGACGAGGTGGACCGCGACCTGGGAGTTCTCGATCCGTCCGGCTGTTCCGGTGTACTGGCGCTGGACGCCGACCGTGTGGGTGCCCTCCTTCACGTCGCCGGTCTCGTCGACGACCAGGACCGCGGCCTCGTCGTGGAGGTGCTCGACGACGTATTCACGCACGTCATCACGGACGGCGTCGGCATCCCAGACGGCGCGGGACAGCAGATGCTGCATGCCGTGCGGGCTGGCCTCCCCGGCCCATTCCGCGATCGTCCAGCAGTTTTTGCGCGGCAGGTCCGACAGCAGGCCGAGCACCAACCGCCCGGCCCGCAGCCGTGGTTCGTAGCGGCTGAACCGGCCTGCGATCCGGCCCATCAGGGCCTCGAACGCGTCCCGCCAACGGGAGGGATCTATGCTGTGACCTGCGGCCACCGTCTCTTCGTCAGTCCACACAACTCACGATGACCAACGGTGGCCGCACCCATGCCCGCACCAGCCCTGGCCAGCAAGATCACGATCTACAGCTGGAGTACTAGGCGCTCCTGGACGTACTTCGGGCTGTGGCGGTCCGAGAGCAACGCGGCGACGTGGCTGTGGCGCAGGTCGTGGAACGTGGGGTACTTCCAGTCAGCGATCAGGCCCCGCTCCTTGGCCTCCGTGACGGCCGCCACCCACCGGTCGTAGAACGTGCTGTACACCAGCCGCTCGCCCTGCCCGTTGTGGAAGATCAGCGCGTCCTTGGCCAGACCGGCCAGGCCGTGCCCCAGCAGCTCCTGCCACAGACCGCCCGAGATGTCGACGGTGCGCCGGGACGCCTTGCTCTTGGGCGTGCCCAGGTAGGCACCGGGCTGCGGGTGCGTCTTCGGCCGTCGCTTCCAGGCCCGGGCCACCTTGAGCTCGAAGAGGCCGGCGGACGGGTTACGGGCGTGTCGCGCGGCCAGGGCGGTGATCTCGCCCCAGCGCATCCCGGTGCCGTACGCCACGCGCACCAGCACCTGGTCCTCCGGCCGCTTGAAGCAGGCGACCAGGCCGGCCACCTCGTCCGGTGTCATGAACTCCATGTCCTCGGTGCGCTCGTCGTCCAGCGCGCCCTCGTCGTCCGTGCGTGGCAGCCGCACCAGCTTGCAGGGGTTGCGCTCCCGCGTCGATGTATCCCTCGCCCTTGACCCATCCAGGCGGCCACTGCTGGCCGTGCTCGTTGACCGCTTCCTTGAAGACCTCCGCCGCGGCCCGGCCGTCCTCGTCGCCGTCGAAGCGCTCGACCTGCTGGTTGGTTCTGTCGCCCCCGAGGTTCCACTTCACCTGGTAGCTGGTGACGACACCATCCGCGTTCTTTCGTGGTGCTACGTACGCCATGGCACGGGACTGTACGCCGCGTGCTCCCAGCGTGCTCCCAAGTTCCACGAAAGAGGCGGCCCCACTTGACCATCGCACCAGGTCAGGTGGGGTGAATGCCCGAGTGCCCGGAACCGGACTTGAACCGGTACGCCCGCGAGGGGCAGCGAGGTTTAAGCTCGCCGTGTCTGCATTCCACCATCCGGGCAGGCCATGGGCTCCGCTTCGAGGTCCCGAGCCTATCTGGGCGCGTCCCCCGAACAGCGGAAGGACGGCCCCATGTTGTCTTATTCTATTGACGCCTGAGGGTGCATCAGCACTCGGTACGCGCCGTCCGCACTTGCCAACAGCCTTACGTGCGAGACTCGCCCGCGCATACGGAATGACGCAATTTCACCGCCCGAACGAGGTGGCTCCACCCGTTTTCGACAGGTCCTCCCGACCGGGGATCCCGTAGGGCCCGCCCGTCATCCCCAGGTATGACACGGGCGTCCGCGGTGCGACCGGAGACTGCCCCGGGAACCGGAACAACGGCTGACTACATGGCGCCGTTCGGCCGAGACGATGGAGCACGTCCCAAGAACCACCCCGTCGTCCCGACAGGAGCGCCACCCCGTGACCACCACACCCGTCGCCAACCGGACCACCACCGTGGCCGCACGCGCCACGGAGCTGTCGAAGATCTACGGACAGGGCGAGACCCAGGTGGTCGCCCTGGACCGGGTCTCCGTCGAGTTCCGGCAGGCCGAGTTCACCGCGATCATGGGCCCGTCCGGCTCCGGCAAGTCCACCCTGATGCACTGCGTCGCCGGCCTGGACACCTTCTCCTCCGGTTCGGTGCGCATCGGCGACACCGAACTCGGCTCCCTGAAGGACAAGCAGCTCACCAAGTTGCGCCGCGACAAGATCGGCTTCATCTTCCAGGCGTTCAACCTGCTGCCGACGCTGACCGCCCTGGAGAACATCACCCTTCCGATGGACATCGCCGGGCGCAAGCCGGACAGGCAGTGGCTGGACACCGTGATCGCGATGGTCGGCCTGTCCGACCGGCTCGGCCACCGCCCGTCCCAGCTCTCCGGCGGCCAGCAGCAGCGCGTCGCCGTCGCCCGCGCCCTGGCCTCCCGTCCCGAGATCATCTTCGGTGACGAGCCCACCGGAAACCTCGACTCCCGCGCGGGCGCCGAGGTGCTGGGCTTTCTGCGCAACTCCGTGCGTGAGCTGGGCCAGACGGTGGTCATGGTGACGCACGACCCGGTGGCGGCGGCGTACGCGGACCGCGTCGTCTTCCTCGCCGACGGCCGGATCGTGGACGAGGTGTACGGGCCGACGGCGGACTCGGTCCTCGACCGCATGCTGCATCTCTCCGGGGGCAGCCCCCAGACCCCCGACTTCGACGCCAAGGGCCGCACCAGCTGACGTCCCCTCACCCACAGACTCAGGACTGAGACCTCCATGTTCCGCACCGCCTTGCGCAACGTACTCGCGCACAAGGCCCGGCTCCTGATGACCGTCCTCGCCGTGATGCTCGGCGTGGCGTTCGTGTCGGGGACGCTGGTCTTCACGAACACCATCTCCGACGCCTACCAGAGCAAGTCCGCCAAGGGCTTCGACCAGGTCGACGTCGCGGTCGGCCCCGGGTTCCAGGACGCCGAGGGCGACCGGGTCGGCAAGCAGCACGAACTGACCGAAGCCCTGCTCGACCGGAGTGCCGAGGTGCCCGGCGCGGCCTCGGCCGTCGGCGTCGTGCAGGGGTTCACCGCCATCGCCGACAAGGACGGCAAGCTGATCGGCGACGGCTTCAGCACCCAGGGCGGCAACTACTGGGGTTCCGAGGACCCCCGGTACCCGCTGGTCGACGGCCACGCCCCGAAGGGCCGGGGCGAGTTCCTCATCGACTCCGAGACCGCGCAGCGCACCGGCTACAAGGTCGGCGACACGGTGCGGCTGTCGGTCGACGGGCCCGTCCTCACGCCGAAGGTCACCGGCATCTTCACCACCGACGACGGCAACGTCGCGGCAGGCGGCAGCCTCGCCCTGTTCGACACGGCGACCGCGCAGAAGCTGTTCGGCAAGGTGGGCACGTACGACGAGATCGACGTCAAGGCGGAGCCCGGCGTCACCCAGGCCGCGCTCAAGGCCGCGCTGGACAAGGCGCTGCCGAAGGGCGCCGTGGAGACCACCACGGGCAAGCAGCTCGCCGACGACCAGGCGGAGACGATCGCCTCCTCGATGAGCGGGCTGAAGCAGGGCCTGCTGGTGTTCGCCGGTATCGCGCTGTTCGTCGGCACGTTCATCATCGCCAACACCTTCACCATGCTGGTCGCCCAGCGCACCAAGGAACTGGCGCTGCTGCGGGCGGTCGGCGCCTCCCGCAAGCAGGTCACCCGGTCGGTGCTGATCGAGGCGTTCGTCGTCGGTGCGGTCGCGGCCGCCGTCGGCCTGGTCGCCGGCATCGGCATCGGTGCGGGGCTGCGCTCCCTGATGGGCAGCTTCGACGCGCCCGTACCGGACGGCCCCCTGGTGATCACGCCGGGCACGGTGGGCGCCGCCCTCGCCGTCGGCATCCTGGTCACCGTGCTGGCGGCCTGGCTGCCGGGCCGCCGCGCGGCGAAGATCCCGCCGGTGGCGGCGATGGGGAGCCTGCACGCCAAGGCGACGACCAAGTCGCTGGTGCTGCGCAACACGCTGGGCTCGCTGTTCTCGGCGGCCGGCGTCGCGGTGGTCCTCGCGGCGACGACGATGGACGGCTCGGACGGGCAGGCCCCGATGGGGCTCGGGGCGGTCCTGCTGATCATCGGTGTGTTCATCCTGACGCCGCTGCTGTCCCGCCCCCTGATCGCCGCCGCGGCACCGGTGCTGCGGGTGTTCGGCGTCTCCGGCAAGCTCGCCCGGCAGAACTCGGTGCGCAACCCGCGCCGCACCGCCGCCACCGCCTCGGCGCTGATGATCGGCCTCACCCTGATCACGGGCATGACGGTGATGGCGGGCAGCCTGCAGAAGTCGATCGACAAGATGGCTTCGGACGCGATCAAGGCCGACTACGTGGTCTCCATGGCGAACGGCAACGCGCTGTCGCCGGACGTCGCCGAGAAGCTGGAGCGGGCGGACGGCGTCACCGCCACCAGCCCGATGCGCAACGCCGTCTCCCGGATCGACGGCGAGACCGAGTTCCTCACCGGCGTCTCTGGCGCCACCTTCGGCGAACTGACCGATCTCGAGGTCGAGCAGGGCTCGTTCAGGGTCGGCGGCACGGACGTCACCGTCGACGACGAGACGGCCGCGTCGCACGGCTGGAAGGCGGGGTCGAGCTTCACCGTCGCCTACGAGGACGGCAGGAAGCAGCGGCTGACGGTGGCCGGGGTCTACCAGGGCAACGAAATGATCAGCGGGATCATGCTGGACACCGCGACCCTCGCGCCGCACCAGCAGGACCCGGCCGACATGCTGGTCATGGTCAGGACGTCCGGCGGCCCCTCCGACGCGGTGGCCGGCAAGCTGGAGAAGGCCCTCGGCACCAACCCGGCGATCAAGGTGCAGGACAAGCAGGACCTCTCCAACGAGATCGCCCAGATGTTCACGCTGATGCTGAACATGCTCTACGGCCTGCTGGCCATGGCGGTGATCGTGGCGGTCCTCGGCGTCATCAACACCCTGGCGATGTCCGTCTTCGAGCGCTCCCAGGAGATCGGCATGCTGCGCGCGATCGGCCTGGACCGCCGGGGCGTCAAGCGGATGGTCCGCCTGGAGTCCCTGGTGATCTCCCTGTTCGGCGGTGTGCTGGGCATCGGCCTGGGCGTCTTCTTCGGCTGGGCGGCCGGTGAGCTGCTGGGTTCGAGGATGGCGACGTACGAACTGGTCCTGCCCTGGACCAGGATGGCGGTCTTCCTGCTGCTGGCGGCGGTCGTGGGCGTACTCGCGGCCCTGTGGCCGGCCCGCCGGGCGGCGCGCCTGAACATGCTCACGGCGATCAAGTCGGAGTAGTCCCGGCTGTACGGCGGCCAGGGGCCCCGCTTCCTTCGGGAGGCGGGGCCCCTGGCCGTTCAGCTGTTCCAGGTACGGGCACGCAGCGGCATCCCGGAGGCCCCGGAGTCGGGGGTCCTCACGGCCAGGACCTGGTTGACGCCGATGCGGTTGCGTTCGAAGGCGAGCGCGGACGCGGCCATGTACAGGCGCCAGACGCGGGCGCGGCCGGGGCTGGTCAGGCGGACCGCGCGGTCCCAGTCGGCCTCCAGGCGAGCGACCCAGCGGCGCAGGGTGTGGGCGTAGTGCTCGCGGATCGACTCCACGTCCCGGACCTCGAAGCCGGCCCGCTCCAGCTGGGTGACGGTGGTGCCGACGGGGGCGAGTTCGCCGTCCGGGAAGACGTAGGCGTCGATGAACGGGTCGACCCGGTAGGTCGTTTCGTCCCGCTGGGGGCGGCGGGCGATCTGGTGGTTGAGCAGCCGTCCGCCGGGCTTCAGCAGGGCATGCAGGGCGCGCGCGTACTCCAGGTACCGTTCGCTCCCGACGTGCTCCGCCATGCCGATGGAGGAGATGGCGTCGTAGGGGCCGTCCACGACGTCCCGGTAGTCCTGGACCCTGATCTCCACCCGGTCGGTGAGTCCCTCGCCGGCGACGCGCTTGCGGGCGTACACGGCCTGCTCCTGGGAGAGCGTGATCCCGACGACGCTCACCCCGTGCTCGCGCGCCGCGTGGACGGCCATCGAACCCCAGCCGCAGCCCACGTCCAGCAGCCGCTGTCCCTCCTTCAACCCGAGTTTCGCGCAGACGAGTTCGAGCTTGTCGCGCTGGGCCGACTCCAGGGTGCCGTCGCTGTCGGCGGCCGGCCAGTAGGCGCACGAGTAGACCATCGACGGGCCGAGGACCAGTTCGTAGAAGTCGTTGCCGACGTCGTAGTGATGGCTGATGGCCCGCTTGTCGCTGCGCCGGGTGTGCAGATGACCGCGCCTGCGGACCTCCTCCTGGGGCGGGGTGGGCGGGATCGGGGGCCCGGCGAGCTTCACCAGCTCCCGTACGGCCGCCCGTACGTCGGGGTCGCGCAGTGCCTCGACGAGGCCACGGGCGTCCTCCCCCCGCTCCCAGACCAGCCCGGACACGACACCGAGAGTCGTGTACAGGTCGCCCTCGACGCCCAGGTCTCCGGCGACCCAGGCGCGGGCGAGTCCCAGTTCGCCCGGCTTGAAGAGCATGTGACGCAGGGCGCGCCGGTTGCGTACGACGAGCACCGGCGCCTCCGGCGGCCCGTCCTGCGAGCCGTCCCAGGCCCGCACCCTCAGCGGGAGCGGCGCTCCCAGCATCTGCTCGGCAAGACTCCTCAGCCGCGACGCGGCGTCGGCCATGGCACACCTCCGGTGAAAGGAATGAGCCCGCTGGATCGTCTCCATCGCTGGCGGGGGAAACGACCGCGCACGCCGACGTCATTCCCCTCCACGTGCCTCTGCCGACACGTTGGCCGAACCGTCACACTCCCGCGTTACCCGAGCGGGTGCGACCGGTCAAGCCACTACATGAAGGGGCGTGCTGCGATCCGGGGTCACCGGCCCTAATGGAGACGGGCCGAAACGTTCGGCTCCACCTCCCGGAACACCTTTGGATGTGATCTCGCATGACCAGCCTTTCCAAGATCCAGCGCGTCGCCCTGCTCGCCGCCTCGACCACGGTGATCACCGCAGGCGTGCTGGTGCCCACCAGCGCCTTCGCGGCGGCGGCGCCCGTCGGCGTCGTCACGACGACGGTCGCCGGCAGCGCCGGCAGCGCCGACGCCGCCGCACAGTGGACGCAGACGACGGACGCGCCGAGCGGCGTCACGGTCCAGCTGCCCGGGCAGGCTCATACCGAGACCATCGACGAGGACGGCATCGAGGCTCGCGTCCACGATGTGACGACCGACTACGGATTCATCAGATTCACCGTCTTCGAAGGCCCGGACGACGGTCAGGGGTGGGACCTGACGGGCTCTCTCCAGAAGCAGCTGGACATGCACAACAAGGACGCCGCCCAGTCCTCCGGCGCCACGCTCACCGGCGAGGACGTTCAGGAGGGGACCACGGCCGAAGGCCTGCCTGCCCTCGACGCGGCTCTCACTGCCACGGACGGCACGGCCGGCGACACTCGCCTCATCGACCTCGGCCCGTACATGGTCCAGGTGGTGGTCCTGGGCACCACGGACGATCAGCAGGCGATGGAAGCCGACTACCTGCGGGTCCTCAACGGCCTCGAGCTGTCGGGCGGCGACGCGGCCACCCGGTCCTTGTGAGCCGGGACGCCTCCCGGACCCAGGGACCCGCTAAAGGCGGCTCAGCATGACCGAGAGGGCGTTCACGGCGTCCTCCCGGTTGTGTCCCTGGTTTGCTGTGCGCACCACGGTCGCCTGCATCAGGACCTGTCCTTTTCGGGCCGTGAGCTGTGTGTAGTAGGTGTCCGCCTTCAGGCCCGTATGGTCGACGACCAAGTGCCCCTCCTCGCCCGCCACCTCGTCGGAGCCCTTCAGGTCCGGGAGGTCGAGGGCGCGTACGTTCTCCCACTTCTGTTTGCTCGCGGAGTCCAGTTCCGTGGGGCAGCGCGCGGCATCGGCGCGCATCCGGGCGATGTCCGTCGTGGCCGAGGCGGCGTCCCGGTGGACGATGACCCCCGAGGTGGCGCCGACCGACTGATCCGACTTCTGCACGCTGCGCTGCAGCCCGGCCAGCATGGTCGCCGGTCGCTGCGCCACGATGTAGCAGCTGTCGTCGGCGACGTAGTGGGTGACGTCGTCCGTTTCGTAGGGATCGCTGCGAACGTAGCCGGAACCCCAGTCCGCGGGGGTCAGCGCCACTCGTTTGGCGACGTCCCGGGCCTCGGCGGCGGTTCTGATCCGCTCCGGCTCCTGGTCGGGGCCGGCGAGAACGGGCACCAGGGCGACGGCGGCACCGATCGCGGCCACGGCGGCACCGGCACCGACGAGCACGGGCGTCCTGCGCCACCAGGGGCGCCGCCTCTCGGGCGGGCCGGGGGCGTGACTCGCGTACAGGGGGCCCGGCGGAGGGCCCGCCGGAGGACCGGGCGGCGGAGGGGTGCTCACATGCGTGCTGTACCACCCTCGCCCGGTCGTGCCGCGGAGCCCGGCGCAGAGATCACCTGACTGACGGGGCACCGGGTACGGAGACCACCTGGCCGACGCCGGGCCGGGTGGCGCGGGCGGCCCCTGCGGACACGGCGAAGGGGCCGCCCGCACCACGGATGGCGGGCGGCCCCTCAGACTCACCGGTGACCTGGGGTCAGGAGGCCTTCGCCTTCTCCCCGGTCTTCGGGGCGGCGGCGACCGGCGCCGGCTTGGCCGCCTCGTAGAACTCCTCGCGCGGGGACTCCAGCGCGCCGAGGGCGACGACCTCGCGCTTGAGGAACATGCCGAGCGTCCAGTCGGCGAAGACGCGGATCTTGCGGTTGAACGTCGGCATCGCCATGCCGTGGTAGCCACGGTGCATGTACCAGGCGAGTCGGCCCTTGAGCTTGATCTTCATCTTGCCCATGACGATCATCGCCACGCCCTTGTGCAGGCCGAGGCCCGCCACCGCGCCCTTGTTGGCGTGGCTGTAGTCCTTCTGCGGGAAGCCCCGCATGCCGGACACCACGTTGTCGCCGAGCACCTTGGCCTGGCGCAGCGCGTGCTGGGCGTTCGGCGGGCACCAGGCGTTCTCCACACCGGCCTTGCGGGCGGCGAGGTCGGGCACCTGGGCGTTGTCGCCCGCGGCCCAGATGTAGTCGGTGCCCTTGACCTGGAGCGACGGCTCGCAGTCGATGTGGCCGCGCGGGCCGAGCGGGAGGCCGTAGCGTGACAGCGCCGGGTTCGGCTTGACGCCGGCCGTCCAGACGATGGTGCTGGCGTCGACCTCGAGGCCGTTCTTCAGCACCACGTGGCCGTCGACGCAGGAGTCCATGGACGTCGAGAGGTAGACCTCCACGCCCCGGCTCTCCAGGTGCTCGCGGCCGTACTTGCCGAGCTTGGGACCGACCTCGGGAAGGATCTTGTCGGCGGCGTCGACGAGGATGAAGCGCATGTCCTCACGGGACACGCTGGTGTAGTACTTGGCCGCGTCCCGGGCCATGTCCTCGACCTCGCCGATGGTCTCCGCACCGGCGAAGCCGCCGCCGATGAAGACGAAGGTGAGCGCCTTGCGGCGGATCTCCTCGTCGGTCGTGGAGTCGGCCTTGTCCAGCTGCTCCAGGACGTGGTTGCGCAGGCCGATGGCCTCCTCGATGCCCTTCATGCCGATGCCCTGCTCGGCGAGGCCGGGGATCGGGAAGGTGCGGGAGACCGCGCCGAGCGCGACGACGAGGTAGTCGAAGGGCAGCTCGTACGCCTCGCCGACCAGCGGGGCGATCGTGGCGACCTTGCGGTCCTGATCGATGGTGGTGACCCGGCCGGTGAGCACCTCCGCCTTGGGCAGCACGCGTCGCAGCGGGACGACGACGTGGCGCGGGGAGATGTTGCCGGCGGCGGTTTCGGGGAGGAAGGGCTGGTAGGTCATGTACGACCGGGGGTCGACGACCGTGACGGTCGCCTCGCCGTAGCGCATCTTCTTCAGGATGCGCCGAGCTGCGTACAGGCCTACGTACCCACCGCCTACTACGAGGATCCTGGGACGCTCCGTGGTGCTCATGCCATCGAGTATCCACCCACCTCCGAGGGGGAGCTCGTGCGCCCCTTCACAAGCACTTCCGGGTCCCGTGCTACACTCCCCGGCCCGCGTGAGGCAAGTCATGGTCACGATCGGGAACCACGGCCCGGTGGACCCCGTTGTCAATGGCGCGTGAGCTGCCCCTCTGACCCTCCCAAGGGTCCGGGAGGGCCCCGCGGGCCCTCTCGCAAGGGACCTCCGGCCACTCCGTACACGGCCCGTCTGAACATGTTCAAGACCCTGTTCACCCCTCGGAAGGGTCAACAGGCACCCTTCCGTGCTCCTACCGGGCCGAATTCCTTGTGAAGAACTTCACGAACTTTTCCGGGGCGGGCAATCCCGGCAGTGCCGGAGCGGCGGCCGGAGGGTCTCCCGCCACGCCCACACGCGGGTCGACCTGCTCGTCCGGCGCCGCCGGCCGGTGACGCACCGAGCCCGCGCCGGCCGTGACCCGTACCGTCACCGGTCACCCGCACCGTCACGCGGTCGGCCACTCCGGCCCTCCTGCGGGCCGCTTCCCGCACGGCTCCGGTCGGCGCCGCCCTCGGCATCGTCCCCGGCCTCGGGGTGTGACGGCCGAGTCCGCCGCGGCACACCCGTACCACGAAGGCCACGTCCGTCCAGCCGGCCCCACCACGGCTACGGCGGCGACGGCGAGGAGTGCGGCGGAGTCATCGTCCTCCTCTGCGACTGACGGACGGCCGGCGCGGGCCGGGACGAACGGCCCCGGCTCCTCATCACAGGGAACCGGGGCCGTCGCGCGTTCCGGGTGCTCATCCCCGATCGCGTCCCGCCCCACCGGGAAAGGAGACGGCGTCGCGCGCGCCCCGGGCCGGCGCCCCGCCCGCCGCCGCGTGGAAGGCGATGCCGTCGAGGATGTCGTGCTCGCTCACGACGACCTCCTCCGCGCCGGTGCGTTCCATGATCGAAAGAAGGACGAGGGCCCCCGCGGCGATCACGTCGACACGCCCGGGATGCATGGACGGTACGGCGGCGCGCTCGGCGTGGGTGGAGTGCAGGAGCCACTCGGTGATCTCGCGGACCCGGTCCCGGCCGATCCTGGAGTGGTGGATGCGGGCCGAGTCGTACTCGGGCAGGTCCTGGGCGATCGCCGACACCGTGGTGACCGACCCCGCCAGCCCCACCAGCGTCCTGGCCTCGCGCAGCGGCACCGTCTCCTCGGCCAGGTCGAGGGCGGCCTCGATGTCCGCCCGCATCGCCGCGATCTGCTCCTCGGACGGCGGGTCGGAGACGACCCCGTCCCGGACCAGGTGACGCTCGGTCATCCGGACGCAGCCGACGTCGACCGACCGGGCCGCCCGGACATGGTCCTCGCCGACGACGAACTCGGTCGAACCACCGCCGATGTCCACCACCAGGTAGGGCCGGTGCAGATCCGTCCGGCCCGCCAGCTCCTTCGTCGCGCCGGTGAAGGAGAACTCGGCCTCCGCGGCGCCGGTGATGACCTCGGGCTCGACGCCGAGGATGTCCACGACCCCGCGCACGAAGTCGTCCCGGTTCTCGGCGTCCCGGGATGCGGAGGTGGCGACGAAGCGGACCCGTTCGGCGCCGTGCTCCTTGATGATCGCGGCGTACTCACGGCAGGCCGCGAACGTCCGCTCCAGCGCCTCGGGGGCGAGCCGTCCGGTGCGGTCGACGCCCTGGCCGAGCCGCACGATGGTCATCCGGCGGTCCAGATCGACCAGTTCACCGGTCGCCGGGTCCGCGTCGGCCACGAGCAGCCGGATGGAGTTCGTACCGCAGTCGACGGCGGCCACGCGGGTCACTTGCCGACCCCCTCGTTCGTCTCGTTCGTCTCGTTCGTCTCGTTCATCTCGTTCATCTCGTTCGCCGCCTCGTTCGTCTCGTCCGCCACGGTCACGCACGCGCCCTTGCGCCACCACTCCGGCAGCAGCGCCAGGGCCTCGTCACCGAGCGGGTTGACGCCCGGCCCCGCGGCCAGGCTGTGCGCGACGAGCACGTGCAGGCACTTCACCCGGTCCGGCATGCCGCCAGCGCTGGGGAAGCTCTTCAGCTCCTCGATCTCGTCCCGGCGCCGGATGTAGTCCTCGTGGGCGGCGCGGTACGCGGCGGCGAGCTCCGGGTCGGTCTCCAGCCGGGCCGTCATCTCCTTCATCACGCCCTCGGCCTCCAGCGTGCCGATGGCCGACGAGGCCCGCGGGCACGTCAGGTAGTACAGCGTCGGGAAGGGCGTGCCGTCGGGCAGCCGGGGGGCCGTCTCCACGACGTCCGGCTGCCCGCACGGACACCGGTGCGCGATCGCGCGCAGTCCGCGCGGCGGCCGCCCGAGCTGCTGCTTGAAGGCCTCGACGTCGGCGTCGGTGGGCTCGGTGCGCGGGGTGGGCGGCGGGGGCGTTTCCATACCTGTCTCTCTGTTACGTTCACCGGCCGGAGGCGACCGGCTCAGCGGTGGGCGGCGTCGGACTTGTCGACCCCGTCCCAGACGTTCGCGTACCAGGGGCGGTCGGCCGTGCCCTGGTCGGAGCGGGACTGTGTGGCGGCGTCCGGGTCGATCACGATGTAGCCGGTCTCGCCCGGCATCACGTAGTGCAGCCGCTGCCGGATCTGCTGCTCCGCGTACGCGTCGTCCTGCCAGCGTGCCTTGAGGTCGCGCAGTTCCTCGACCCGCGCCTCGGCCTGCTGCTTCTGCCGGCGCAGATCGTCGATCTCGGCGCGCTGGGCGACGTACTGCCTTATCGGGTAGGCGAGCGCGACGACCAGTGAGCAGACGACCAGGGCGAGCAGGGCCGCGCGTCCGGTGAGCCGGGAGCGGCGGGCCTGGCGGCGGGTCTGGGAACGGTAGACACGGGCCGCGGTCTGCTCGCCGAGCAGCCTGAGCCTGGTCGCGGTGGAGAAACGGTCGCGTTCCTTCACGGCCATCTGGCTCTCGCCTCCCCATGCCTGCGTGGTGCACACGCGCGTACGTCCCCGCACACGGTACGGGACCGGGTGCGGGGACGTACGTACGACGCTTCCTACGAGGGCGTCGCTCAGCCCTTGAAGCGCGGGAAGGCGCTGCGGCCGGCGTACACCGCGGCGTCGTCGAGGATCTCCTCGATGCGCAGCAGCTGGTTGTACTTGGCGACGCGCTCGGAGCGGGCCGGGGCGCCGGTCTTGATCTGGCCGCAGTTGGTGGCGACGGCGAGGTCGGCGATGGTGACGTCCTCGGTCTCGCCGGAGCGGTGGGACATCATGCACTTGAAACCGCTGCGCTGGGCCAGCTCGACGGCGTCCAGGGTCTCGGTGAGCGAGCCGATCTGGTTGACCTTGACCAGCAGGGCGTTGGCGGCGCCGTCCTCGATGCCGCGGGCCAGGCGCTCCGGGTTGGTGACGAACAGGTCGTCGCCGACGAGCTGGACCTTGTCACCGAGCTTGTCGGTGATGGTCTTCCAGCCCTCCCAGTCGTCCTCGAACAGCGGGTCCTCGATGGAGACGAGCGGGTACGCGTCGACGAGCTCCGCGTAGTACTCGGTCATCTCGGCGGCCGTGCGGTCCTTGCCCTCGAAGGTGTAGACGCCGTCCTTGTAGAACTCGGAGGCGGCGACGTCGAGGGCCAGGGCGATCTGCTCGCCGGGCGTGTAGCCGGCTTCCTTGATCGCTTCCAGGATGAGGTCGAGGGCCTCGCGGTTGGAGCCGAGGTTCGGGGCGAAGCCGCCCTCGTCGCCGAGGCCGGTGGCCAGGCCCTTGCCCTTCAGGACCTTCTTCAGCGTGTGGTAGACCTCGGCGCCCCAGCGCAGGGCCTCGGAGAAGGACTCCGCGCCGATCGGGGCGATCATGAACTCCTGGATGTCCACGTTGGAGTCGGCGTGCGAGCCGCCGTTCAGGATGTTCATCATCGGCACCGGCAGCAGGTGCGCGTTGGGGCCGCCCAGGTAGCGGAACAGCGGCAGGTCGCTGGCCTCGGAGGCGGCGTGCGCCACGGCGAGCGAGACGCCGAGGATGGCGTTGGCGCCGAGCGAGCCCTTGTTGTCGGTGGCGTCCAGGTCGAACATCGCCTGGTCGATGAGGCGCTGCTCGGTGGCGTCGTAACCGACCAGCTCCGGGCCGATCTGCTCGATGACGGCGAGGACGGCCTTCTCGACGCCCTTGCCGAGGTAGCGGTCGGGGTCGCCGTCGCGGAGCTCGATGGCCTCGAAGGCGCCGGTGGAAGCGCCGGACGGAACGGCGGCACGACCCGTGCTGCCGTCGTCGAGGCCGACCTCGACCTCGACCGTGGGGTTGCCTCGGGAGTCCAGGATTTCCCGGGCTACGACGACGTCGATGGACGGCACGAGCATCTCCTTCGTGGATGTGACGCGGTTTAGCAGGACCGCAGCGGCTCTGCGAGACGAGCCTAACCGGCTCCGTGCGATCGGCCAGCCGGTCGCCCATCTCGTGGACGGAACCGAGAGTAAATTGTTTCCGAACGAAACAAAGACGCCGATGCCCAACGGTGACACAAAAAGCCCCGCCCCGGCGCGTACGGGGGAACACGCACCGGGGCGGGGAGCCCGTGAGGACGGGGGGAACCCTCACGGGAGCCTGAGTGGCCTCCGGCGTGGAGGCCACTCATGTGAGGGCGCTGAGGGTCGGCTGCGAGTCCCCTCTTACTTCAGGTGCAGCTGCTGGCCCGGGAAGATGAGGTCGGCGTCCTCGACGATGTCCTTGTTCAGCTGGAACAGCTTCTCCCAGCCGCCCTTGACGTCGTGCTCGGCGGCGATGGTGCTGAGGGTGTCACCCTCGACGACCTTGTACTCGCCGTCGCCCTTCTTCACCTTGTCGCCGGTCGGCGTGGTCACCGTCTCCTTGGCGGCCGGACGCTCCTGCGAGCGGGACGCCGGCTGCTCCTCGGTCGCACGCGTGCTGGTCTCGGTGCTCTGCTGAGTGTTCTGCTCGGCGCTCTGCGAGGAGCCGCCGCCGGTGTACGCGGCGTTCGACAGGCTCTTGCCGCAGACCGGCCAGGCGCCCTTGCCCTGACCCGCGAGCACCTTCTCGGCGATCTGGATCTGCTGCTCCTTGGAGGCCTGGTCGGCCGTGGAGGCGAACTGGGTGCCGCCGTACGCGGCCCAGGTCGAGGCGGAGAACTGCAGACCGCCGTAGTAACCGTTACCGGTGTTGATGGACCAGTTGCCACCGGACTCGCACTGCGCGACGGCGTCCCACTCGGAGGCCGTGGCGGCGGAGGCGCTGCCGGCGGCCATCAGCGGCGCGGCGACGGCGGCGGCACCGGTGACGCCGACCGCGGCGATCGCGCGAACGGTCCTGGACGGACGACGGTGCTTGCCCTTGCTGGAAAACAGCATGGTCGATCCCCTCACCGACGCCTGCGAGGTGAGCTGTCGGGTTCGGGCCGGTTGAGTTGCCCGGCCACACCTCCCCGGGAGGCGCGGCTTCACCCCGAGCCGGTTCCGGCGCTGAGTCTCCTCAACTGCCGGGCCCGGCACTTACCTTGGGTCCCCCGCTCCTGCCTACGGCGCTTGACGCGACGACTGTTCCCGGGCGGCCGCTGGCAGGATTCGGCGTTGCGGCGACCGGGGCTCGCGTTGACGAGCGGTCATGACCGTAGACAGGCGATCGACGGAATTTCAAAGACGATCAGGGCTTCTGAGACTCATCCCACACTTTCGCCAAAACGGACATTCGGCTCGAAGTGTGACGCGAACTCCCGCTACCCCCAGGCCGATTCCGGGCCTACCCGCCGGCCGGCTCCGCGCCCACGTTGAGCTCCTGACCGGGGACGATGTGGTCGGGGTCGGCACCGAGGGCACCCTTGTTCCCGGCGTACAGCGCGGCCCATCCGCCTTGCACGTCAAGGGAGTCGGCGATGCTCCAGAGACTGTCGCCGTCCCGGACCGTGTACGAACTGTCGACGGCCGCACGGGTGCCGACGGCTCCGCGCGAGGCGTGCCGCCCGGCGGACTCGCCGACCCGGCTGTCACCCTCGTCCGCGCTGCTCCCACGGTGCTTGCCGGTGCCGAGGGCTCCGGTGTCGGTGAGGTTCGAGGTGCTCGGCGTGCTCGAAGGCACGTCGAAAGACGGGGAATTTGAGGGTGTTTCGCCCGATTCATGAGATTCACCGGAGCTGGGGGATCCGCTGGAATCGGGAGAGGTGGATCCGTCGGTCTCCTGCGGAGCGGAACCGCCGGACGGGCCGGACTGACCCGATTCACCGGATCCACCGGGTTCGCCGGATTCAGTGGAGTCAGTGGAATTCGTGGGGTTTGCCGGATTCGACGACCTCGTGGAATCCGTGGGCGCACTCGAACCGTTCGACTCATCGCCGCCACCGGAGCCGCCGGAACCGCTGGAGCCGTCCGCATGGCCACGGCCGGACGAGTGGGACAGGCCGAGCGAGTCGGACAGACTTCCCGAACCGCCGGATCTCGCGTGCGACGGCGTACTGGAGGCGTCATCGGCCACCCCTGTGTCGACCGCGGCCGACTCGGTGTCCACGTCGAGCCCCACCAGCGGCCCACAGGTCGCCCACGCGCCGACGCCCTGGTCCGCGAGGACCTTCTCGGCGACGGCGATCTGCTGCGAACGGCTGGCCCGGTCCGCGCTGGTGGCGTACATGAGGCCGCCGTACTTCTCCCAGTCCTGCTGGGAGAGTTGCAGCCCGCCGTAGTAGCCGTTACCCGTGTCGGCGCTCCAGGAGCCACCGGTCTCGCATTCCGCGACCCGGTCCCAGGTCGTTCCGCCGGCGGCGCTCGCACCGGTGGCGCCGAGGAGCGGGATGGCGATGGCGGAGCCGGTCACTCCGGCCGCGACGACGAGAGCGGGTGCCTGGCGGGGGCGACGGTGACGACCGTTCCCGGAGAGCATGCGGGGACCTTTCGCGCGACAGCGG
Organism: Streptomyces sp. NPDC047706; assembly: GCF_043204795.1. NCBI lineage: Bacteria > Bacillati > Actinomycetota > Actinomycetes > Kitasatosporales > Streptomycetaceae > Streptomyces > Streptomyces sp. NPDC047706. The sequence goes on from NZ_JBIDCW010000014.1 coordinate 100,425, forward strand.
GGACCTGCGCGGCGGGTGAAGCAGGGGGCCGCGCTGATGGGTGAACGTATAGGCAGACGATCACTTGTCACAAGTTAATGCCGCACAGATCACGTGAAGATCACATAGTTGAAAGTGCGTCACGTTTCCTGCGCAGGCGTGAACTCCACCGGCAGCGTCCGCAGCCCCCGCATGATGAGCCCCCCACGCCACCGCAATTCACCCGGATCCACCGCGAGTCGCAGGTCCGGGAGGCGGGTGAGGAGGGTGGCGAGCGCGGTCCGCCCCTCCAGACGGGCCAGCGGCGCGCCCAGGCAGTAGTGGATGCCGTGCCCGTAGCCGAGGTGCTGGTTGTCGCGGCGCGCCAGGTCGAGGGTGTCCGGGTCCGCGAACCGCTCCGGATCCCGGTCGGCGGCGGCGAGTACGACGAGGACGGGGTCGCCGGTCTCGATGTCCTGGCCGCCGACGGTGAGCGGCTCGGTGGCGAACCGCCAGGTGGCGAGCTCTACGGGCCCGTCGTAGCGCAGGAGTTCCTCGACGCCGGTCTCGAGCAGGGCCCCTTCGCCGCGGGCCAGGGACTGCTGGAGGCGGGTGCGCTGTCCGGGGTGGGTGAGGAGGGCGTAGGTGCCGTTGCCGATGAGGTTCACGGTCGTCTCGAAACCGGCGAACAGAAGGATGAACGCCATGGCCGCCGCCTCGTTCTCGGTGAGGTGCTCGCCGTGGTCGGAGGCGCGGATGAGGCCGGAGATCAGGTCCTCGTCGGGCCCGGGTTCGGCGGGGAGCGTGGCTCGTTTGCGGTGGATGAGCTCCAGGAGGTAGCCGCGCATCATCTTCACCGACCGCGCGACCCCGCCCCGCGGCCCGCCGCCGTGCCGGATCATCATGCCCGCCCAGTCCCGGAAGTCGTCCTGGTCCTCGCGGGGAACACCGAGCAGGTCGCAGATGGCGTAGATGGGGAGCGGGAAGGCGAAGTCGTGGATGAGGTCGGCGGAGCCGTCGCGGGCGAACCGGCCGACGAGGTCGTCGGTGAGTTCCTGCACCCGCGGGGCGAACTCGGCGACGCGGCGCGGTGTGAACGCCTTCGAGACCAGCCGGCGCAGCCGGGTGTGGTCCGGCGGATCGATGTTGAGCAGATGCGTCATCAGCTCGGCCTCGCGCTCACCCGGGATACCCGTCTTCCCCTTGGCGTGCGCGGGCTCGTCATGGTGCGCGGGGTTCTTCGACAGCCGCGGGTCGGCGAGCGCCTGCTTGGCGTCGGCGTACCGCGTGACCAGCCAGGCCTCCACCCCGCTGGGCAGCTGCGTCCGGTGCACCGGGGCGTGCTCGCGGAGCCAGGCGTAGGCGGGGTAGGGGTTGGTCGCGAACTCCCAGGTGAAGAGTTCGGGCGCGGGAGTGGAGCCGGGCGCGGGCGGGTCGGGGTGGTGGTGCTGGTCGGTCACTCCTCGACGGTATCCGCAGCGTCGGACCCGTCACCGAGAGCCTCGTCGGGCAGGCCCTGGGGGCCGGTCCCCTCGGTGGCCCGCACCGCGTCCCGGTAGGCGCGCGCCGCCGCGCGCAGGGCCGCCTCGGGGTCCACGCCCTCCGCCTCGGCGCGTGTCGCCAGTGCCAGCAGCTCGTACCCGACGCCCTCGCCGGACGGCAGCGGCACGTCGATTCCCGCCGTGCGCACCCGGGACGCCAGCTTCGCCGCGAGGGCCAGGCCGGGCTGGTGCAGTGGGATGCCCTCGGTCACCGAGGTCCGCTGCTTCTCCTCGGCCTTCGTGCGCAGCCAGTGCTCCTTCACTTCCTCCGGGGTGGACGCGGTCTCCTCGCCGAAGACATGCGGGTGGCGGTGGATGAGCTTGGTGACGATGGTCGCGGCGACGTCGTCGATGGAGAAGGGGGCGTCCGGGTCCTCCTCGGCTATCCGGGCGTGGAAGACGACCTGGAGCAGGACGTCGCCCAGTTCCTCCCGGAGTTCGTCCCGCTCGCCCTCCTCGATCGCCTCGACGAGTTCGTACGCCTCCTCGATGCCGTACTTCGCCAGGCCCTCGTGGGTCTGCCGGGACGACCAGGGGCACTCGGCGCGGATGCGGTCCATGACCTGGACGAGGTCGAGGAGGCGGGCGCCGGGCAGGTCGTAGGAGGCGGGCAGCAGCTCCAGCTCGGGCATGTGGACGCGCCCGCTGCCGGCGAGCCGCGCCAGGCCGTCCGTGAGGACGGGCTCGCCCTCGCCGGTGGCGACGACCACCACGGTCCGCCCGCCGGCGCACAGGTCGATCAGCTCCTCGGCGGCCGGACCGGCCGCCTGAACGGATATCCCCGCCTCCCGCAGATACGGGAGCTGCGGATGTGCCCCGTCGGCGCACAGCACACGGTCGGCGGCGTGCAGTGCCTGCCAGGCGGGCCAGGAGAGCAGGCCGGGGGCGACGCGGTGACTGGTGGTGAGCAGGACGATGCGCCCGGTCTCCGGGCGCGTGGGGGCACTGCCCTGACCGCCGTCAGGGGGGCTGCCGAAGCTGGTTGCGTTCACGCTCCGAACGTAACCCACGCCACCGACAGGCCCGCCCGTTGTCCACGCACGGGCATCCGCGAACCCGCTATGCCGGGAGCTGTCCCTGCTGCGTGATCTCCCGCACCCACGGGGTCTTCACGTCCACGCGGCTGCTCTTGCGCACGTCCCAGTCGCCGTAGCGCGGGTTGAGGTCGATGTTCAGCTTCCGGGAGGCGTCGGACAGGGCGTTCCAGAACGCCGGCTGGCTGGTGTCGGTGCCGAGCTTCGCGGCGAGCTTCTGGGCCTCCAGCTGAAGGCGGAGGTTCTCCTCCAGGCGCCCCGGCGCCACACCGTACTGCTGGAGCCAGGTCGTCTCCAGCGCCTTCGCGCCGCCGACCTGCTCGCGCAGCCCGTCCTGCATCTCCTGGACCTCCTTGCGGCTGACGGAGATGCCGGCGTCCTGGGCGGCGCGGTGCAGCACCCGGTCCAGGACCATGCTGTGCAGGGTGTCGCGGGTGAGGGTGCCGGTCTTGGCGATGGCCTGCGCGTACTGCGCCTCGTCGGCCACGGCCGACCGCTGCGCCTCACGCACCTCGTTGACGCGGGTCTCCAGCTGCGACACGGTGATCCGCTGCCCGCCGACGACGGCCGCCGCGCCGGGGTGCGCGTCGCTGCCGCAGGCGGTGAGGGCGGGCGCCGAGGCGATCGCGGCGGAAAGGAGGAGCGCGGTGCGGCGACGACGGCGGTGCAAGGGGGACCTCCCGAGGAGATTGTGCGACGGTGCACAAGGTCTTGCGGTGATCGATGGTAGGCAGCAGTCCGGCTTTGGCCAACCCATTCGACCAACGATTCACCAGGACTTCGGGCACCGCCGCGCCGTCCGGCTGCCGGGGGACTATCCGCGCACCTGTCCCAGCCATTGCAGCGTCCGCCGCACCTCCACCGCCAGGGGATGGCCCGTCCCGCCCGTCCGTTCGACGTCGTGCAGGAGCCGTGCCAGCGTGTCGTGCGCGGCGGCGCGGTCCCCGAGGGCCAGCAGAAGGTGGCCGATGCGGCGGCGGACGTCGTGCGCGAGCCGGGGGTCTCCGGAGACGTACTGGTTCTCGTAGTAGGGCAGCAGCGCCCGGTACGCAGCGAGCGCGGCCGCCGGATCGCCGAGCTGTTCGAGACACTGGGCGGCCTCGTAGCGGAACCGGAGGGACTGCGGGTCGGCCTGGCCGGCCTCGGCGGCGCGCTCGTCGGCGAGGCGGCGCAGTTCGGGCAGCGCGCGGCGGTACTGGCCGTCGTCCATGAGCGTGGCGGCGTACTGCTTGCGCAGCGTGCGGACCACCGGGGAGTGCTCGCCGTGCTGTTCGGCCGCGGTCGGCAGGATCGCGCCGAGGATGTCGACGGCCTGGGTGATCCGGCCCTCGCCGAGGAGCCGCTTGACCTCCTCGACGGCGCTCGCGACGTCCCCCGTCCCGGCGGCCGGCGGGGCGGGGGCGGGGGCGGGCTGGGGCGCGGGGATGCGGGCGCGGTCCGGCCAGGGGGCGTGCGGGCGGACGAAGGGGCGCGTGGGGTCGAGGGCCGCACCGCTGGGGGTGCCGCCCGCGGGCAGCAGCGGTGAGAGGTCCTCGTACACCTCCTGCGCGGAGCCCGGCCGGTGCTGCGGGTCCTTGGCGAGCAGGCGCAGCACCAGGGCCTCGAGGGCCTCGGGGACCTCGGGGCGGATCCGGCGTACGGGGACCGGGGGCTCGTACAGGTGCCGGTGCAGCACACCGAGCGCAGTGGACCCCGCGAAGGGGACCTCGCCGCTGAGGAGTTCGTGCAGCACCACACCGAGCGCGTACAGGTCCGTGTACGGGCCGACCGCGCCGCTCATCGCCTGCTCGGGCGCCATGTAGGCGGGTGAGCCGATCGGCGAGCCGGTGTGCGTCAGGCGCGTGGTGTCGGTGTCCATGACGGAGGCGACACCCAGGTCGAGGACCGTGACCGTGCCGTCCTGCTTCACCATGACGTTGCGCGGCTTGAGGTCGCGGTGCACGATCGGCACGGCGTGCACGGCGCTCAGCACGGCGCACAGTTGCGCGGCGACCGCGACCGCCCACTGCCACGGGTACGGGTCCCGCCCGGCGAGGTGGCCGGAGAGGTCGACGCCGTCGACGTACTGCATGACGAGGAACAGCTCCTCGGCCTCGCTGCCCGCGTCGTGCACCGTGACCAGCCCGGGGTGGTCGACCTGCGCGGTCACCCGGCACTCGCGCACGAAGCGCCGGCGCAGCTCGGCGGCCTCCTGACCGGCCACCTTGTCGGGGCGCAGCAGCTTCACCGCCACGCGCCGGTCCAGCCGCCGGTCGTACGCCGTCCAGACCTGGCCCATGCCGCCCTGCCCGATGAGCGTGGCCAGTTCGTAGCGGTCGGCGACGACACGTCCCGTCGTCACGGTCACCTTCCGCCCTCGTGGTCGCCGTCGCGTGGGCCGCCCTGCTTGCGGAGGTAGTCGCTGAGCTCGTCCAGTTCGGCCCGGACCTGGTCGATACGGGCGGGGGCCGGGCGCTGCGGGGGCGGGGTGGGTATCGGCGGCCGCGGGTGGGGGGTGTGCGGGCTGTGCGGGGGGTGGGGCGGCGGTGTCCGGGGCGGCGTCTGGGGCCTGGTCGTCGCGTCGGTGTACGGCTGCTGCGGGTAGCCGTACGTCCGGGCCGGCGGGGGGGCGTATCCGGCGCCGTGCCGCAGCTGGTGGAAGTGGCGCACCTCGGCGGCGAGGTAGTACGAGAGCACCGCCACCAGCGTGCCCAGGAGCAGCGCGAGGCCGGTCCAGCCGGCCGGGGTGTGGATCTCCTCCCCGGGTTCCGAGCCGAGCAGGACCACGGCGAGGATGTCGATCGCCAGCACGGCCGCGAACAGTCCCCAGTCCAGCGCGCGCCGGGTGACGATCGCCAGGCGCAGCAGCATCGTCCACGTCAGGAACCCGAGGCTGAGGACGGAGATCGCCACGAACAGCACACGCACGAGCACGAGCCACGCCGTCGGGGGCGGTTGTTTCACCGGCTGCGTGTAGCCGTGGCCATGCATTGCTGCTCCTGGTGCCTGAAGTGCGGGTACGGGGCGGGCGCCGGAGGCGCCGGCCGTGTGACGGTCGCTTCGAGCGTATAGCTCGACACCGACAACCCGGCACGGTTGTACCGAACCGTTGTCACACTGATCACTTCGTACGGGTCCACGCACCCGGTCCGGGGTGCCGGTGACTCAAAGGGAGCGCCGCGTCCCCGGATTGGGCTCGACGCAGACCGCGTAGCCGCGCTCCGGCTCCCACCGGACCGGCACCAGTGCCCGGCACCTCGATGTCGCCCGCCGTGTCGAAGGGCGGCCGGGTCCAGCGGCGCCGGCTCTCCAAGGGCACCACGTCCCGGGGCCGCCACCGTCGTGGACGCCGGATCGACGGAGTGGAGCGTGGCTCCGGCGCGCGCCTGCACGCGCGCGCCGGGGATCGTGCGGGAGCCCGTCGGGACGGACCCGGCGGGCGTACTCCTCCATGGGCGTGCGCGGTTCGAGGTGCGTGGCGCCGGGGCGGACGGGGGCGACGACCTCGCGGAACCCGGGGGCACCGGCGATTCTCGCGCATCGCCGCGAGCATCCGGGCTGACAGGACAACCTCCGCCCGGGCGGAACGGACTCCTCTCCGCCTGCGGGCCTCAGTCCGCGTGGAAGCGGGGCGGCGCCTGGATGGGGTTGCCGCCGGTGGGCAGTCGCTGCCCGCGGCAGTCGGAGAGCACCCCCGTCATCGCCAACTTCTCGGCGGACGTCACCCACAGCCCGTACTTCTTCTTCACGGCGACCTGCGCGGCGACGTACGTGCAGCGGTACGCCCGGTTGGGCGGCAGCCAGGTCGCGGTGTCGCCGTCCCCCTTGGAACGGTTGGTGCCCGCGTCGACGGCCACGAGATTGAGGGGGTCGTTGGCGAAGGCGATGCGCTTGCCGGGGTCCCACTGCTGGGCGCCCTTCTGCCAGGCATCGGAGAGGGCGACCACATGGTCGATGTCCACCTGGCTGCGGCCCCGCGTGAAGGTGACGTCCTCGCCGGTGTAGGGGTCGGGGTCCAGCGTCCCGGAGGACACCTTGCAGCTGCCGTCGCTGAACTCCACGCCGATGAGGTCCCGTTTGAGTATGTCGTCGCGGGTTCCGCAGTCGTTGGAGTCGGTGTCCGCCCAGGGCGAGCCGAACCGGTCCCGGTCGTAGCCCGTCTTGGGCGCACGCCCCTTCACCGGCAGCGCCTGCGCCGCCGCGAGAGCCGCGCCCCCGCCGGCCGGTGCCTCCGGACTCCCGGTGCCGGTGGCCCCTTCCGTGCAACCCGCCATGACGAACAGCGCGGCGGCCCACGCGGCCGCCGCCCCACCCCTCAGACCCCTCATGTGCGCCCCACCCCTTGCCGTGCTCGATCCGGCCCCACTGCGTGGAGACACGGTATCCGTCGAGAGGTCCAGACCATAGAGAGCCTCTTGGGGCATACCTCCCTTTCCCGGCGTATCGTCGGTGCTGAGACACCTCTGGAAGGAGCTCTGGATGGGCATCCTCGACAGGTTCAAGAGCCACAAGGCGGCGCAGGACAAGGCAAGGCAGATGTCCGACGCCGCGGAGCAGAAGGCCAACGAAAGGACGGGCAACAAGTACGAGAGTCAGGTCGACGCCGCCCAGCAGAACATCGAGGGCCGGGTCGGCATGGACCGCGACAAGCCCGGACAGCAGTAGCCAGGACACCCACGGGGGACATCCGGGCCGCCCGCGCGGGGCGCCTCGCCCCGGCGGCGGTCCGTCACTTGTGTGACGTCACCTGTCCGACTCACCTGTCCGACGCCTCATGACCGACGTCGAAATGGCGGCGCCGTGCCCGGCCGGCCGTTCAGGACCCCAGCACCGACGCCAGGAACTCCCCGACCCAGCCCAGCAGGTCCCGCCCGACCAGCGGCTTCCCGCCCACCTTCGCCGTCTTCGGACGCGGCACCAGCACCTGGTGCACGGCCGGCTTGATGACCGTCCCCGGGTACAGCCGCTTGAGCCTCAGCTCCTGCGACTCCCGCAACTCCACCGGCGCGAACCGGATGTTGTTGCCCTGCAACACGATCTCGCCGACGCCGCACGCGCGCGCGAGCATGCGCAGACCGGCCACCAGCAGCAGGTTCTCCACCGGCTCCGGCAACTTGCCGTAGCGGTCGACCAGTTCCTCCCGTACGGCCTTGACGTCCTCCTCGGAGTTGGCGGAGGCGATCGCGCGATAGGCCTGCAGCCGCAGCCGCTCGCCCGGCGCGTAGTCGTGCGGGACGTGCGCGTCGACCGGCAGCTCGATCTTGACCTCGAGCGGCGGCTCCTCCTCGATCTCGCCGGTCTCCAGCTGCCGCCGGTAGTCCGCGACGGCCTCGCCGACCATCCGGACGTACAGGTCGAAGCCGACGCCCGCGATATGGCCGGACTGCTCGCCGCCGAGGAGGTTTCCGGCGCCGCGGATCTCCAGGTCCTTCATGGCGACGTACATGCCCGCGCCCATCTCGGTGTGCTGGGCGATGGTGGCGAGCCGCTCGTGCGCGGTCTCGGTCAGGGGCTTCTCCGGCGGGTACAGGAAGTACGCGTACCCGCGCTCACGGCCACGCCCGACGCGCCCGCGCAGCTGGTGCAGCTGCGACAGGCCGAAGGTGTCGCCCCGCTCGACGATCAGGGTGTTGGCGTTGGAGATGTCGATGCCGGACTCGACGATCGTGGTCGAGACGAGGACGTCGAACTTCTTCTCCCAGAAGTCGACGACGACCTGCTCCAGCGCCGTCTCCGACATCTGCCCGTGCGCGGTGGCGATGCGCGCCTCGGGGACGAACTCGCGCAGCCGGGCCGCCGCGCGGTCGATGGACTCGACCCGGTTGTGGATGTAGAAGACCTGGCCCTCGCGCAGCAGTTCGCGGCGGATGGCCGCGCCGATCTGCTTCTCCTCGTAGGGGCCGACGAAGGTCAGCACCGGGTGCCGTTCCTCCGGCGGGGTGGTGATCGTCGACATCTCGCGGATGCCGGTGACCGCCATCTCCAGGGTGCGCGGGATCGGGGTGGCGGACATCGTCAGGACGTCGACGTTGGCGCGCAGCTTCTTCAGCTGCTCCTTGTGCTCGACGCCGAACCGCTGCTCCTCGTCGACGATGACGAGCCCGAGGTCCTTGAACTTGGTCTCGGAGGAGAACAGGCGGTGGGTGCCGATGACGACGTCCACCGAGCCCTCGCGCAGGCCCTCCAGGACCGCCTTGGCCTCGGTGTCCGTCTGGAACCGGGACAGCGCCCGCACGTTCACCGGGAACTGCGCGTAGCGCTCGCTGAACGTCCCGAAGTGCTGCTGAACCAGCAGCGTCGTAGGGACGAGGACCGCCACCTGCTTGCCGTCCTGTACGGCCTTGAAGGCGGCCCGGACCGCGATCTCCGTCTTGCCGTAGCCGACGTCGCCGCAGATCAGGCGGTCCATCGGGACCGACTTCTCCATGTCGTCCTTGACCTCGGCGATGGTCGTCAGCTGGTCCGGCGTCTCCGCGTAGGGGAAGGCGTCCTCCAGCTCGCGCTGCCAGGGGCTGTCCGCGCCGAACGCGTGCCCGGGCGCCGCCATCCGCGCGCTGTACAGCTTGATCAGGTCGGCCGCGATCTCCTTGACGGCCTTCTTCGCGCGCGCCTTGGTCTTCGTCCAGTCCGCGCCGCCCAGGCGGTGCAGCGTGGGGGCCTCGCCGCCGACGTACTTGGTGATCTGTTCCAGCTGGTCGGTGGGGATGTAGAGCCGGTCGCCGGGCTGACCGCGCTTGGCGGGGGCGTACTCCACGACCAGGTACTCGCGGGTCGCACCCTGCACGGTGCGCTGCACCATCTCGATGTAGCGGCCCACGCCGTGCTGCTCGTGGACGATGTGGTCGCCCGCCTCCAGGGTGAGCGGGTCGATGGTCTTGCGGCGGCGGGCAGGCATGCGCTGGCCGTCGCGTCCCGCGGCCTTCTGGCCGGACAGGTCGGTCTCTGTGAGCACGGCCAGCCTCAGCGCCGGGTCCACGAAGCCGTGGTCGATCGAGCCGCACGCCACGTGCACCACGGACGGGGAGATGTCGCCCAGGTCGGCCTCCAGCCGGGCCGCGATCCCCTCGCCGCCGAGCACCTCGACCGTACGCGCGGCCGGGCCGTGGCCCTCGGTGACGTAGACCGTGCGCCAGCCGTCGGCGAGCCATCCCTTGGTGTCGGCGAGCGCCTTGGCGGTGTCGCCGCGGTAGGTCTCGGGGGCGTGCATGCCGAGCTTGAGGGTGGCGGCGTCCAGTTCCTCGTCGGCGGCGAACGGCGACACCGACCACCACATCATGTCCAGCTCACGCGCCCGGTCGCGGACGTCCGCGAGAGACCACAGGGAGGCGGCGCCGACGTCGATGGGCGCCTCGCCGCCGCCGGCGGTGGCCGCCCAGGAGGCCTGGAGGAACTCCTGGGAGGTGGCCACGAGGTCGGCGGCACGCGTGCGTACCCGCTCCGGGTCGCACACGACGGCCATGGAGCCCTTGGGCAGGACGTCGAGCAGGAGCTCCATGTCGTCGACGAGGACCGGCGCGAGCGATTCCATGCCCTCGACGGCGATCCCCTCGGCGATCTTGCCGAGCAGTTCGCCGAGCTCGGGGTGCTCCTCGGCGAGGGCACGCGCGCGTGCCCGCACGTCGTCGGTGAGCAGCAGCTCACGGCAGGGCGGGGCCCACAGGCCGTGCTCGGCGACTTCGAGGGAGCGCTGGTCGGCGACCTTGAAGTAGCGGATCTCCTCGACGTCGTCGCCCCAGAACTCGATGCGCAGGGGGTGTTCCTCGGTGGGCGGGAAGACGTCGAGGATCCCGCCGCGTACGGCGAACTCGCCGCGCTTCTCGACCAGCTCCACGCGCGCGTACGCGGCGGCGGCAAGGGCGTCGACGATCTCGTTCAGATCGGCGCTCTGCCCGTTCCGCAGCGCCACCGGCTCCAGGTCACCCAGGCCCTTGACCTGCGGCTGGAGCACGGACCGCACGGGTGCCACGACGACGGAGACCGGGCCGGTCTCGGGGTCGTCGGGGCGCGGGTGGGCCAGCCTGCGCAGCACGGCGAGGCGGCGGCCCACGGTGTCGCTGCGGGGGCTCAGCCGCTCGTGCGGGAGTGTCTCCCAGGCCGGGTAGTCCACGACGCCGTCCGGGGGCAGCAGCGTGCGCAGCGCCGCCGTGAGGTCCTCCGCCTCACGTCCGGTCGCCGTCACCGCCAGCACCGGGCGGCCGCTCTCGCGGGCCAGCGCGGCGACGGCGAAGGGGCGTGCCGCCTGGGGGCCGACCAGGTCGACGTGCGTCCGGTTGCCGTCCGTGGCCGCCTTGATCGCTTCCGCGAGTGCGGCGTCCTTGACGACGGCGTCGAGCAGACCGTGCAGGCTCATTCGGGGTGCTTCCCGTCCGGGGGTGGACAACACAACGGGCCCGACGCGCGCTGCGGGCCGGGGGTCTCCAGGGTACGTCGCCGCCGGGGGTGTCACCCGGAGGAGTGGTGAGGCCGGACGGAAAGGGCGGGCCCCGGAGCACCCGGGGACGACACCCGGACCGGGTTGCTGCCGCCTGCCGCGCGGGTGTCCGGGGGTGAGGGCGCGCGCCGCCGGCCACCTCGTCGCGGCCCGCGCGCAGGCAAGGCCCGGCGCAGGGAGTCCCTCCAGGACTCCTCGGCGCCGGGCCCGTCCCCCGCAACCCCCGTATGCGGTGGCTACTCGGTGGCGATGGCGTCGAGGACGTTCATGCGGCCCGCCCGGAAGGCCGGGATCAGGGCGGCGAACAGACCTACGAAGGCCGAACCGATGAACACCGCGCCGATGGTCGGCCACGGGATCTCCAGCACCTTCAGGCCCTCCAGGGCGAGGAGCTGCTGGGCGGTGGCGCCCCAGCCAAGGCCCAGCCCCAGGCCCAGCAGGGCGCCGAAGAGGGCGATCACGACCGACTCCAGGCGGATCATCCGGCGCAGTTGCCGGCGCGAGAGGCCGATCGCCCGCATCAGGCCGATCTCCCGGGTCCGCTCGACCACCGACAGGGCGAGCGTGTTCACGACGCCCAGGATCGCGACGATGATCGCGAGGGCGAGCAGGCCGTAGATCATGTTCAGCAGCTGCCCGATCTGGTCCTTCAGGGCTTCCTTGTAGTCGGTCTGGTCGCGCACCTTGTACTGCGGGTAGTCGTCCAGAGCCGTCTTCAGCGCCGTGTACGCGGCCGCCTCCCGGCCCTCCTCGGCCGAGGCGAACAGCAGCGTGTCGAGCGGCATCCTGTCGGCGGGGACGTACTTGGCGAGGGTGTCGATCGCCGTGTACATCGCGCCCTGGTCGATCACCGCTTCGCTGCTGGTGATCGCCCGGACCGTCAGGCGGGCCTCGGAACCGTCCTCGAAGTCGACGGCGATCTCGGAGCCGAGGCGGATGCCGTGGTCCTTGGCGTACTCCTCGTGGACGGACATCGAGTCGGGCCGGTAGGCGTCCGCCAGGTCACCGGCGACGGTCTCGACCCGCAGATCCTGCGCGTACGTCGGGTCGGCGGCCGTGATGGCGGTGTCCTTGGACGTCCTGCCGTCCGGGGTGGTGAAGTCGGCCTGCGTCCACTTGTACTCGGTGACGCGGGCCACGCCGTCGGCGTCCTTCACGGCCTGGACCGCCTGCGGGGTGATCAGCTGCCCGGTGTCGGACTGCACGATGAAGTCCGTGCCGACGCTCTTGTCGAGCTCGTCGGTCGCCGAGGCGACCATCGAGGAGCCGACCACCGAGAGGCAGGCCACCAGCGCCAGCCCGATCATCAGCGCCGCGCCCGTGGCGCCGGTGCGGCGCGGGTTGCGCAGCGCGTTGCGCTCGGCCATCCGGCCGACCGGGCCGAACATGCGCAGCACGATCGCGCCGAGCACCCGGACCAGTCCGCCCGCCAGCAGCGGGCCGACGACGACGAAGCCGATCAGCGACAGCACCACGCCCGCGCCGAGCCACAGCGCGCCGTCGCCGGCGGTGTCCGCGGCCGTCGCGAGGTAGAGCGCGAGGGCTCCGCTGCCCGTCAGCAGCACGCCGAGCACGGCCCGGACGGCGCCGGCCCTGGCGTCGGCCGGGACGCCCACGTCGCGCAGCGCGGCCATCGGCGAGACCTTGCCGGCGCGGCGGGCCGGGAGGTAGGCGGCCAGGACGGTGACCACGACGCCCAGGACGAGGCCGGCGACCGGGGTGGTCCACACGACCGTCAGGTCGTCGGTGGAGAGGTTCATGCCCATGGCGCCCATGAGCTTCATCAGCCCCACCGCCAGGCCGACGCCCGCGCCGACGCCCAGCACGGAGCCGACGAAGCCGAGCAGCAGCGCCTCGATGAGCACCGAGCGGTTGACCTGTCTGCGGCTGGACCCGATGGCCCGCATCAGGCCGATCTCGCGGGTGCGCTGGGCGACCAGCATGGAGAAGGTGTTGATGATCAGGAAGACGCCGACGAGGAACGCGATCCCGGCGAAGCCGAGCATCGCGTACTTGATGACGCCCATGAACTCCTGGACGTCCTCGGCGTTGGCGTCGGCGACCTCCTTGGCCGTCTGCACCTTGTAGCGGCCGTCGAGGGCGGCGGAGACGTTCTTCTTCAGCTGGGCGTCGCTGACGCCGGCCGCGGCGGTGACGTTGACGTTGGTGTACACGTCCGTGGCGCCGACCAGGGCTTCCTGAGAGGTCCTGGTGTCGAGGTAGAAGATCGCGGCACCGGGGTTGGTGACGGTGAAGTCGGCGACGCCGGAGACCTTCGCGCGGTGCGTGCCGACGGCGGAGATGATGCCGATCTCGTCGCCGAGCTTCAGGCCGTGCTTGTCGGCCGTGTCGGCGTCGACCATCACCTGGCCGGCGCCCTTGGGTGCCGTACCGGAGGTGATGTCCATGGTGCGGGCGTCGTTGGCGTTCCAGTTGCCGACGATGGTGGGCCCGCCGCCGGTCGGGGAGAGGCTGTCCTTGTCGGCGTCGACGACGGTCACCGAGGTCGAGAAGACCGTCCCCTGCGCCGACCGCACGCCGTCCGCCTTGCCGACCGCGTCGACGACGGAGGCCGGCATGACCGGCGGCTTGCCGTTGCCGGCGGTGGTCTCGCCGGTGTCGGAGGAGCCCTTGGCGCTGACGGTGACGTCCGAGGCGGTGGCCGCGAACAGCTTGTCGAAGGTGGTGTTCATCGTGTCGGTGAACACGAGCGTGCCGCACACGAACGCCACCGACAGCAGTACGGCGACGGCCGAGAGGGCCATGCGCCCCTTGTGCGCGAGGAAGTTGCGCATCGAGGTTCTCAGCACGGTCATGACGTGCGCCCCCGGGCGTCGAAGTCCTTCATGCGGTCCAGGACGGCTTCGGCGGTCGGCCGGTGCATCTCGTCGACGATCCGGCCGTCCGCGAGATACAGCACCCGGTCCGCGTACGACGCGGCCACCGGGTCGTGCGTGACCATCACGATGGTCTGGCCGAGCTCGTCCACGGACCGGCGCAGGAAGCCCAGCACCTCGGCGCCCGCGCGCGAGTCGAGGTTTCCGGTCGGCTCGTCACCGAAGATGATCTCCGGCCGGGCGGCCAGGGCCCGCGCCACGGCGACGCGCTGCTGCTGGCCGCCGGAGAGCTGCGTCGGCCGGTGCTTGAGCCGCCCGGCGAGCCCGACGGTCTCCACGACCCGGTCCAGCCAGGCCTTGTCGGGCTTGCGGCCGGCGATGTCCATGGGCAGGGTGATGTTCTCCAGCGCGTTCAGCGTCGGCAGCAGGTTGAAGGCCTGGAAGATGAAGCCGATCCGGTCGCGGCGCAGCCGCGTCAGCTTCTTGTCCTTCAGGCCGGTGATCTCGGTCTCGTCCAGGTAGATCTGCCCACTGGTGACGGTGTCGAGCCCGGCGAGGCAGTGCATCAGGGTGGACTTGCCGGAGCCCGACGGGCCCATGATCGCGGTGAACCGGCCACGGGCGATGTCCACGTCGACATGGTCGAGGGCGACGACGCGGGTCTCCCCGGCCCCGTACGCCTTGACGACCTGCCGCGCCCGCGCGGCTACGGCCGTACGCTCTCCAGTGCCCCCGTGCCTGGGAATTGTTACAGCCGATGTCACCGTATGTCTCCTATGTCGGTCGGCAGTCGACGCGTCTTCCACGTCGTGCGAAGTGGTACGCCGATGAGTCTCGCGGCAGGAGGGGGTGCCGTTCGATGGTGCACAGCCCCCTCTTGCCCTGAGGAAAACCCCACCCCCGAAGGTGCGGCGCACCGCCCCCCGGCCGCCTCGCCGGCGGCGCCCTCAACGGCGTGAAGCCAGGTTAAGCAGGCCCTGGCCGCCCCTCGTCCTCCGCCGGGACGAACCCTCCCCGATCCGTTGTACGGAGAACCCCCTAGGGGCCGTCACCCCCCAGGCGGAGTCCGTCTCGGGGTCGGTCCCCCTTCCGGCCCTCCCAGGCTGCACCCTCCCGTCGCGTGAGGGTCAAGTGGGAAGCTGTCGGAGCAGCAGATAGGTGCAAGGGGAAGGAATCGGCGTGGGCAGCACCGGACCCGTCGTGCGCGACACCGCGCGGCGCACCGCGACCGGCAGACGGGGAGCGGTCGTTGCGGCGCTCATGCTCTCGATGGCGCTGGCGGCGCTCGACTCCACCGTCGTCTCCACGGCCGTACCGCAGATCGTCGGCGACCTGGGCGGCTTCTCCGTCTTCTCCTGGCTCTTCGCCGGCTATCTGCTCGCCGTCACCGTCACCCTCCCCGTCTACGGCAAGCTCTCCGACACCTTCGGCCGCAAACCCGTCCTCATCGCGGGCGCGTCCCTCTTCCTCCTCGGTTCCCTGCTGTGCGCGCTCGCCTGGAACATGTGGGCGCTGATCGCCTTCCGCATCGTGCAGGGCCTGGGCGGCGGCGCCCTGCAGGGCACGGTCCAGACGCTCGCCGCCGATCTGTACCCGCTGCGGGAACGCCCGAAGATCCAGGCCAGGCTCTCCGCGGTGTGGGCGATGTCGGCGGTCGCCGGCCCGGCGGTCGGCGGGGTCCTCGCCGCGTACGCCGACTGGCGGTGGATCTTCCTCGTCAACCTGCCGATCGGTGGCCTCGCCCTGTGGCTGATCGTCCGTCACCTGCACGAGCCGCGGCGCGAGAAGGCCGCACGAGCGCGCGTGGACTGGTCGGGCGCGCTCACCGTGTTCGCCTGCGGCGGGGTCCTGCTGACCGCGCTGGTGCAGGGCGGGGTGGCGTGGCCGTGGCTGTCGGCGCCGTCGATCGCCCTGTTCGGTACGGGACTCGCCCTCGTCGCGCTCCTGGTGGTGATCGAACGCCGGGCGGCCGAGCCGATCATCCCCGGCTGGGTGTGGCGCCGCCGTACGATCGCCGCGGTCAATCTCGCGCTGGGCGCGCTGGGCCTGCTCATGGTGGCGCCGGCCGTGTTCCTGCCGACGTACGCCCAGTCGGTCCTCGGCCTCGGTCCGGTCGCCGCCGGGTTCGTGCTCTCCGTGTGGACGTTGAGCTGGCCCGTCTCGGCGGCGTGCAGCCAGCACGTCTACCGGCGGATCGGCTTCCGCGACACGGCGATGCTGGGCATCGGCGGCGCGACGCTGATCCTGCTGGCGTTCCCCCTGCTGCCGTACCCCGGCGAGGCCTGGCAGCCGACCGCTCTGATGCTCCTGCTGGGCGCCGCGCTGGGCCTGTTCCAGCTGCCCCTGGTCGTCGGCGTCCAGTCCACGGTCGGCTGGTCGGAACGCGGGACGGCCACGGCCTCGATCCTCTTCTGCCGCCAGACCGGCCAGACGATCGGCGCGGCGGTCTTCGGCGCCGTCGCCAACGGCGTCCTCGCGGGCCGCGTCGGCAGCACGGACCTCGACGCCGTCGCCCACGGCCTGGGGACCGGCGCCGCGTCCGCGACCACCCGGCGCGCGGTCGCGGACGCGGTCCACGCGGTGTACCTGGGCGCCGCGTGCGCGGCCGCGCTCGCCTTCGTCGTCCTGCTCGTCCTCGCGCCGCGCCGCTTCCCGGTCCTCAAGGAGGCCCCCGCCGACGGCTGACGTCGTCCTGCCGGCCCTCGCAGCGCCGGGCACCGGCAGGGCGCCCCCCGGCGCCCCTCCCCCGCCTGGACGGCGTCCGCCGCATCGCCCGGTTAACGCGGGTAACACCGCAGGTCACCCGCGGGACGCCGCAGTAAGCGCATACCGACCGCTCAGTTCGGCCAAAACCTCCCGCGCCTCCTGACCGGCGAGTAGCGTGCGTGACCCGCCCCCCACCTCCCTGCGGTCCGCCGCCACGGACCCGAGCCACGCAAGGAGTCCGGGATGACCCACGACCCGTTCTCGCCGTACCCGCAGCGCCCGCCCGCCTCACCGACGTACCCCACCTACCCCTGGCAGCCGCAGGCGCCGCCCGAACCCGCGCCCCGTCGCGCCCCGTTGCACGCGCCGCTCGGGCACCACAGCGACCTGCGTGTCCTGCGCAGCGCCTACCGCCGGCAGCGGCGGGTGGCGACGCTCACCGCGCTCGGGTACTTCACCCTGTTCCTGGTGCTGTCGGCGTTCACACCGGGCTTCATGACCGCCGAGACCGTCTCAGGGCTGCCCGCCGGGCTACTGCTCGCGCTGGCCCAACTGCCCGTGACCTGGCTGGCCATAGCTTTGTACGAGCACACCGCGCGCGTACGGGTCGATCCGCTCGCGGACCGGATCCGCCGGCAGGCCGCGCTGGACGCCAAGCGGGGAGCGGCACGGTGACCGGTTTCGACGACTCCGCGGAGACGATGTCGCTGGTCGCGTTCACCGTCGTCGCCACCATCACGCTGCTGCTGTGCGTGATGACCGGCCCCGACCGCGACGACCTCGACGAGTTCTACACCGGCTACAGCTCCCTCTCCCCGATGCGCAACGGCCTCGCGATCGCGGGCGACTACATCTCCGCGGCGTCCGTGCTGGGCACGTGCGGGGTGATCGCGCTCTACGGCCACGACGGCATCGTGCTGGCGCTCAGCACGGCACTGTCGCTGATGCTGCTGATGTTCCTGCTGGCGGAACCCCTGCGCAACGCGGGCCGCTTCACGATGGGTGACGCGTTCGCGCGCCGGATGCCGGGGCGGTGCGTGCGGATCACCGCGTGCGTGGTGACGCTGGCCGCGCTGCTGCCGCTGATGCTGGTGCAGCTCGCCGGCACCGGACAGCTGATGGCGTTCCTGCTCGGGCTGTCCGGCTCAGGGGTGGAGACCGGCTGCATCGTGGGGCTGGGCACCCTGATGATCAGTTACGCCGCGATCGGGGGGATGAAGGGCACCGCGCTCATCCAGATCACGAAGATCGTGATGCTGCTCGGGTCGGGCGCGGTGGTCGCCGCGCTCGTGCTGAGCAAGTTCGGCTGGGACCCCGTGGCGCTGTTCGACGCGGCGGCCGAGCGAAGCGGCGCCGGCAGCGCGTTCCTCGGCTCCGGACTCCAGTTCCAGGGCGGGCCCTTCCCGCGGCTCGACATGATCACCGCCGAGCTGTGCGTGGTGCTGGGCGGCGGCTGCCTGCCGCACGTGACCATGCGCATGTACACCGCGTCCAGCGCCCGTCAGGTACGCCGGTCGATGTCCTGGGCGGTGTCCGGCGTCACCGTGTTCGTGCTGATCGTCACCGTCGTCGGGATGGGCGCGACCGCGCTGATCGGCCGCGAGGCCATCACCCGGGCGGATCCGCAGGGCAACTCGGCGTATCTGCTCGGCTCCCAGGCGGCGTTCGGGCCGCGGGTGACGACCGGGGAGACGTTCCTGTTCACGGCGGTCACGACGGCCGTGTTCCTGACCGTGCTCGCCTCCGTCGCCGGGATGATCCTGGCCTGCGCCAACTCCCTGGCCCACGACGTCTTCGC
The DNA here is from genome assembly GCF_043204795.1 of Streptomyces sp. NPDC047706. Classification (NCBI taxonomy): domain Bacteria; kingdom Bacillati; phylum Actinomycetota; class Actinomycetes; order Kitasatosporales; family Streptomycetaceae; genus Streptomyces; species Streptomyces sp. NPDC047706. Next base: position 118,709 of record NZ_JBIDCW010000014.1, read on the forward strand.
CGCCCGCGTCCAGGAGCTGTCCGCCCGCCGCGAGATGACGCTGGCCCGCCTGTCCGCCGTGGCGGTCGGCATCCCGACGATCCTGCTGGCCACCCTGGTGCAGCACCGCAGCCTGCACCCCCTGATAACCCTGTCCTTCTCCCTGGGGGCCTCCGCCATCGCACCCGCCCTGGTCTACGGCCTGTTCTGGCGCCGCTACACCCGCACCGGCCTGCTGAGCACCCTCATCGGCGGCACCCTGGCGGTCCTGGTCCTGATGCCGGGGACCAACCTGGTCTCCGGTTCCCCGGTCGCCGCCTTCCCCGAGGCGGACTTCACCTACTTCCCCTTCACCACACCCGGCCTGCTCTCCGTCCCGCTGGGCTTCGCCTTCGGCTGGCTGGGCACCATGGCGTCCGGGCGGCGCAAGGCGCAGGAGCAACGACGCCAGTACGAGGCCGTGGAGGGGTGGATCCTGGCGGGGGCGGTGCGCCGCAGGAGCTGACGCGCGCGGAAGGCGGAACGGGCCTTCCACCCTCGGGTCCCCGGGCGGGCCCCGGCCTCACTCCGCCGGCGCCCGCCCGCCCGTGAGCGCCGCGAGGCTGCTGCGTACGTAGTCCATGTGGGCCTGTACGTCGTCCCAGCGCTGCCCGTGCTCGCGCAGCATCTGCTCCGTCTCGCGGGCGATGCCGTCCGCCCGCGCCCTGGCCTCCGCGAGCACCTCCTCGGCCAGCACCCGCGCCCGCTCCTGCTCGCGTCCGAGGGCCTGCTCGGCGTCGGCGAAGTCCCGCTCCGCCCCGGCCAGCGCGGCCTCCGCCCGCGCGGCCCGGTCGGCGTGCCGCGCGTCCACGGCGGCGGCGCCCTGCTCGGCCTCGCGTTCCACCGCGGCCCAGCGCGCCGCGTGGTCCTTCTCCTGCTCGGCCAGCCTCGCGGCGGTACGCTCACGGACCTCACGCAACGCGGCAAGCGCCTCCGCGCGCCCCTCCTTCACCTCACGCCGGGCCTCGACGCGGATCTCGTCCGCCTCCGCGCGCGCCGCGAGCAGCCGCTGCCGGGCGCGTTCCTCCACCTCAGCCACCAGCGCGTCCGCCTCCTCCTGCGCCGTCCGGCGCAGGCTGTCGGCGTGCGCCTCGGCCTGCGCGAGCTGCTCGTGCGCCTCGCGCCGCGCCCGCTCCCGCAGCGCCGCGGCCTCGTCCCGCGCCATCTCGAAGAGGCGCCGCGCGCCCTCGCCGAGCGACTCGTACGTCTGCGGCGGCAGCTCCGCCAGCGTCTCGCGCAGTTCCTCGGCCTCCTCCTCCATCTCCCGGGCGAGCACGGTGAGGCGGGCGGCGCGCTCCCAGGCGGCGTCACGATCGTCGGACAAGGCGGCGATGTACGCATCGACCTCTTCGGGGCGGTAACCGCGCCCCCGTACTGTCACGAAGCCATGCGACACGGATGCGCTGCTCATTGCGGAACCCCTCGAGCGATGTCGATTTAGCGCATATCTTGATGTATCGGACAGAAATGGTCATTATCCGACACTCCGCGCCGGGCGCACCTCTACACCTTCCGGAAAACAGTGAGGCCGGACCCGGTCACCCGACCAGGCCCGGCCCTCCCCCCTGAAAGAGGGGACTAGCGCGACGTACGCGTCACAGCAGCCCGTCCCACATCTGCTCCAGCAACACCGACCACCAGCTCTCCGGCGAACCCAGCGCCGCCGGATCGAGCGCGGCCAGCTGAGCCTGGAAGTCGACGGTCCAACGGCCCGCCTGCTCCTGGTTCAGCCCGAACCGCAGGCGCCACATCCGGCCCAGCAGCGCCAGACAGCGCACGAACTCCGGCAGCCCGGTGTTCACGAACTGCGGCGGCACCGGAGCACCACCCTGCCCCGCCTCCACCGGCACGGCCACGATGTTCGCCGTGCCGTACTGCACACAGACCGCCTTGCCGAAGTCACTGCCCATGACGAGGTACGAGCCCGCGTCCGCCGCCGGCTGCACCCCGCGCTCCTGCGCCAGCTCGGCGAGCGTCGGAACCGGCCGGCCCGGCTGGGCCTGCGCCCAGAAGAACGGCCCCATGTCCAGCGGCAGTCCGGCCGCCACCAGCGTGTGCGCCACGACCGGAGGCACGCCCTGCCGGGACACCGCGGCCTGCTCGAAGCGGAACACACCCGGCCCGAACGCGCCCGCCAGCTCCTGCGCCACACCCTCCGGCGGAAGCGGCGGCGCCGGCGGCACCGGCATCAACGGCGCACGCACCGGCGCCGGGCGCGCGGGCCCGTCCGCCACCTGATGCAACTCGCCCTGATGCACCAGCAGTTGCTGCATCCCCTGCTGCCGGCTCGCGTGATCCGTGCCGTACGGGGCGATGCTCGTGATCCGCGCCTGCGGCCACTGCTCACGGATCATCCGCGCACAGTACGCACCCGGCAGCTCGCACGACTCCAACTCGGTGTGCAGCTCCAGCACCTGGTCCGGCGGCACGTTCATCGCCCGCAGCTCATGGAAGATCTGCCACTCCGGATGCGGCGTCCCCGGCGCCGAACGCCGGATCAGCTGCTGCTCCGAACCGTCCTGCGCGCGGTAGCGCAGGACTGCCTGATAGCCCGGCCCGACCGTCGGCCGCCCCTGCTGCGGATAGCCGTACGCCGGCGGCGGCCCGGGAACCGGCTGCCCGGGCACGGGCCCGCCGGGTCCCGCGGGAACGGAAGGCGGCGGCATCGCACCCGGCCCCGGGGGCATCGGACGCCCGGCACCCGCAGGCATGCCCGGAGCACCCGGGGCCTGCGGGGGCGGAGGCGCGCCCGGGCCACCGACGGCGGGACCGGCCAGCATCGTCTCCGCATGGTGCACGGCGCCCTGCGCACCCCCGGCCGAACCCTGCGCGCCAGGCGGCACAGGCGCACCCGGAACACCCGGAGCACCCGGAGCACCCGGAACACCCGGCGGCTGCGGAGCACCAGGAGCCTGCGGGGCACCCGGAACACCCGGCGGCTGCGGAGTACCAGGAGCCTGTGGAAAACCCGGCGGCTGCGGCGCGCCCAGGCCCGGCCCCGACTGCCCGGGGTCGGCGAGCATCGTCGCGGCGTGGTGGACACCACCCGGCGGTGTACCGCCGGGCGCACCTGGGGCTCCCGGCGGGCCCGGAGGGCTCACCGGACCCGGCGGCGTCGGAGCACCCGGCGCCTGCGGAGCACCCGGACCGGCCGCAGGCCCCTCAGGGCCGTCGGGCCCGAGCGCCGACACAAGCTGCGTAGGCACGTACCCACCCGCCGGCGCGCCCGGCGCACCCGGCGTGCCGGGCGGTGGAGACGTACTCCCCTGACGTGCTCCCGGCACACCCGGAGCACCCGGCGGCGGAGGCGGTGTCGCACCCCCGCCCCGCGACCGACGCGGCGGGGGCGCCGCCTTGCTCGTCGCGGCGTCCGCGATGTCCCCGGCCTTCGCAGCGAGCGGCTGTCCCGGAGCCCCGTGCGGGGGCGTCGCAGAACCCGGCACCGGAGCCCCGTGCGCAGGCGTGGCCGAACCCGGCACAGGCGCCCCGTGCGCAGGCGTACCGGGCGCCGCCGAAGGCGCCGGCGTACCCGGCGCCGCTGCGCCACCCACTCCCTGCGGGTACCCATACGTCCGAGCCGGCGGCGCCTGCGCGGACACACCCGCCCCCTGCGAGCCCCCCTCACCGACCACCGGCGCGATCGCCGTGGGCGGAAGCTGGCTTCCCCCCGCGAGCAACGCCGTCTGCGCCTCCGGAGGGGTCACCCGCGACTCCTCCTCGCCGGCCTCAACCAACGGCGGCGCGAACACCGTCTCGGGCAGCGGCACCGAACGGTCCTCACCCCCGTTGGTGTCCGTCCCGGCCCACGGAGTCGCCCCCGCGGGCGCCGCCGGCGCACCGGACCCACCATGCGCCGGCGAACCCGTCCCGGACTCCGGCGACTGCGCACTCTCCTGCGCACCGGCGGCCGCGGGCCAGGCCGGCCCACTCCCGCCGTCCGCGCCCGGCCGACCCGCACCGGCGTCACCCCCGGCAGCGGCAGCCGCACCCCGCCGGTCCGGGATGCCCAGCCTGTCGGCCGCTTCCTGCAACCACTCCGGCGGACTCAGCAAGAACGACGTCTGGTTCAGATCCACCCGCGCCGCGGGCGCGGCCACCGGCTCGGAAACCCCCTCAGGACGGCCGTACTCCTCCTCGTACCGCCGGACGACCTCGCCCACCGGCAGCGACGGCCACAGCGTGGCCTCCCCGCTGTCCCGCGCGATCACCAGCCGCTGCGCGCCCCCGTCCGAACGCGGACCGTCCGAGCGGTCCTCCGCCCACACCACGAACCCCAGCTCGAACTCCCGCACCCGCACCTCACGATGCTGATACGCCGGCACATCCCCGTTGATCCACTCCTCGGCGCGCTCCTGCGCCTGCGCGAAGGTCACCATCGTCAGCTCACTCCCCCAAGGACACCGAGGACGAGACGTCGACCGCCCGCGCGAAGCCGCCGTCCACCATCAGATTCGCCACCGTGTCCAACTCCGGCGGAGACCCGGCCAACCGCGACAGGAAGACGTCGAAGTCCTCCCCGCACGGCAACAACAACCGCTCCACCCGCTCCGCGGGCGGCACCGAAGGATCCGTGTCCCGCGCGTCGTCGTACGCGCAGAACCACACCGAACCGATCCGCTCGCCCTTCACCTTCACGGCCAGCAGACCACCCTGCACGAACCCGACACCCAGGAAGTCCTTGGTGAGATGGTCACGCAGACACTTGTTCACGTACACCAGGTCGTTGACCGCCGCCTCGTCCCGCACCGTGAAGAACGGCTGGTCCACCAGCAACCCCAACTCCGCGTCCAGCGCGGTCCCGACGGGCGCACAACCACCCGCCGCCTTCAGGAACGACCGGTACGCACCCGGCAACCGGTACCCCAGGTCCTCCTCGACCCCCAGCACCTGCGACTCCGTCACCGCCAGCCCCTGCTTCGGCAACCCGAAGTGCGCCGGGCGCGTCTCCTGCAGCGGCCGCGTACCCCGCTTCGCCTGATCCACCACCGCCGTCGCGATCCCACCGTGATGCCGCAGCAAGGCCTTCACCTCGACCGGCACCAACTCCAGCCGCCGCGTACCCACCACGTGATGCCACGTCCACCCGTGCGGAGTCGCCACCGGCGCCACCGTGTCCCACAGGTCGTGCCCGGACGCCGACAGTGCCGCGTTCGCCGACACATAGTCCGTCAGCCGCAACTCGTCCACACCGAAACCGGCCGGCGGATCCGCGATCTCCGCCGCCGCACGCGCGTAGGGCGAGAAGTCGGGATAGCCGTGCTCGTCCACCCGTACCCCTCTCGGGTGACGGGCCGCCCGGACCGGATCCGGGAAATGCACGACCTGCCCGGCGTAGGCCGCGTTCGGCGGCGCGGCTTGTCCCCCGGCCTGGCGGCCGGGAGGTGCCCCCAGCCCGAGCCGACCTGTCGTCATGGCGGTTGCCCCCTGCGGCACTCTGGTACGACCCATAGCGGACCCCTGTGAACCCTTCGGCCCGCTACGCCCCGTATCGACTGTCTCCAACGCGTTGCCCGCGCATAGTGGTGCCGACAGCCTATGCGGTACGACGAAACCGGTCACCGGCGCACGTCACAGCACCGGAAACGCTCCCTCCGCCCACGGTGACCAACCGTCACCCCACCGTGACGACCCGCCCAGACCCGGGCGTGTCGCGGCGCCCCAGCTTCCGCACAGGCCACGGCATTTGGCACTCTGTGTCCGCCGGGGGGATGCACGGGAGGGGAAATACGATCATGAACGCGACGCAAACGGGACCACACGCCGGCACATCCGGCGACCCACGCATCGGCTGGAGCGCCACCGACAGCCGCCCCGCGCCCGCCCTCCGCCACCGCCGCGACGGCATACTCCCCACCGTCGCCGCCGCCCTCTCCGTCCGCGGCGCCACCCTCACCGGCACCGCCGCCCGCGGCGACCAGCCCCCACCCCTGCACCCCCTCGTACAGGACTTCCTCGACACCCTCACCAGCGCCCAACGCGACCGCTTCACCGGACGCTGCGCCGAAGCCATCCTCATCTCACGGCACATCACCGCCGCCGACGCCGCCCGCAGCAAACGCGCCGCCCGAAAGCCCATGACCAACGGCGAAGCCCGCAAGGCCCTGAAACAGGCCAAGCTCACCGCCCGCCGCATCCGCGAGGACGGCGACCCCCTGCACGGCAGCTTCGCCGCCCCGTGCCGCGCCTGCACCGCCCTCACCGCCCACTTCGGCGTCCGCGTCGTCGACCCGACGACGGACGACTGACGAACCACCGGCCGACAGCCGCACGGACGGCTCACCGACAGACGGCCTCCAGCCGGGGAGGCCGACCAGCCGGGTGTTCCCCTCACTTCACGAGCCGCCACACGCACCACTGGCACCACATGCATCACTGGCACCACAAGCACAAGCACCACTGGCACCACACGCACCACTGGCACCACACGCACCACAGCACACAAGCCGCACAACGAACGAAGGGCCGATGCACACCGACCGCACCTCGACCACCCGCTTCGCCGTACCCGTCGACGCCGCCCTGCGCGCCGCCGGCTGGCAACCCGGACGCTGGGACATCAAGCAAGCCGAGATCTGGGCCGACACCCTCCGCGAACACACCTCACCGGCCGGCCACCGGCACGCCGTCTTCCCCGCCGCGGTCGAGGCCTGGGCCGAATTCGGCGGCCTGCACATCGCCCCCACCGGCCCCGGACGCCAGATCGCGCCCTCCCACCTCCACCTCGACCCGCTGCACGGCCTCCACATGGCCCGCACCCTCGGCGACCTCGGCCGCGCCCTCGACACCGAAGTCAGCCCCCTCGGCGCCGAACCCGACACCCAGGCCCTGCTCGCCATCGACACCGAAGGCCGCGTCTACGCCCTCGACCACACCGGCGACTGGTACCTCGGCCCCGACATCGACAAAGCACTCACCGGCCTCGTCTCCGGCACGGAACCAGTACGCCTGACAGCCGCCTGACAGCCGCCCGGCACCCCGGCCCCCACACCCGGCCTACGACGCCGGAATCACCGCAGACACCCGGAAACCCCCCGCGTCCGTCGGCCCGGACACGAACACCCCACCGAGGCCGACGACCCGCTCCCTCATCCCCACCAGCCCATTACCCCCCGAAGGCAACCGGGCCGAGGACGCCGACGAGACCTCCGGCGGCGGACCGTTCTCCACCTGCATCGCGATCTCCGACACCCGGTGCGCCAACCGCACATGCGTCTTCGCCCCCGCCGCATGCTTGTGCACGTTCGTCAGCGCCTCCTGCACCACCCGGAACGCCGTCTGCTCCACCGCCCGCGCATACCCCCGCGACTCCCCCTGCACCGACAGCTCCACCACCATCCCCGCGGCGGCCGACTGCCCGATCAACTCGTCCAGCCCGGACAGACCGGGCCCCTCCCCCACCACACCCTCGCCGTCCGGAACCGCACGCGAAGCCGCCGCCGCAGCAGCCGCGGCCGCCCCCACCGCCGCCAACGGCACCGACGCCCGCTCACGCCGCCCCGCACCACCCTCACCACTGCGCAGCACCCCGAGCATCTCCCGCAACTCGGTCAGCGCCTGCCGCCCCATGTCACCGACCAGCGCCGCGTTCTTCACGGCCTTCTCCGGATCCTTGCGCGCCACGGCCTGCAACGCCGCAGCGTGCACCACCATCAGACTCACCCGATGCGCCACCACGTCGTGCATCTCCCGCGCGATCCGCGTCCGCTCCTCGCCACGCGCCCACTCGGCCCGCTCCTCCGCCCGCTCCGCGAGCAACTGAAGCTCCCGCTCCAAACTGTCCGCACGCTCCCGAAGGCTCTCCATCAGCCGGCGCCGCGCACCCACATACAGACCCAGCAGCAACGGCGGCGCGGTCACACCCAGCGACGCGGTGATCGAAACGAAGGGCACCACCCACTCGCCGATCCCCACATCCCCCCGCGCCATGTCCTGCTGCGCCCGGACGAACGTCACCACCAGCGTGCCCACCAGCGACATCCCCGCCAGCACCGCGATGATCCGGCGCGGCAGCTCCGACGCGGCAAGCGTGTACAGGCCGACGACCGTCAGCAGGAAGCCCATCTGCGCCGGTGAGATCGCGATCGACACCAGCACGACGGCTATCGGCCACATCCGGCGCAGCAGCAGCGTCGAACCGGCCAGCACACCGAAGACGACGCCCGCCGCGAGCGGAAGCCCCGCGTCCCGCGCGAACGGCACGCCCTCGGCGCCGCACTCGACCGCGGACAGCAGCGCGAGCGTCCCGTCCAGTACGGCGCTACGCCACCTCGCCCACCACCAGGGGCCGGTCAGGCCCTCGGCGCGCTCTTCCCCCGTCGTGGTCATGCCCTCCAGCCTACGGGCGGTGGCCTTCGCTTTTCCGGCGAGTTTCGAGGACTTGGCCACACCACACTCCGTAGCCGAACAGTAACGAAACAGCCCGGAATCCCTCGAACTGCTGAACCACGAACGTTCACCCCCGGAACGGATCATTCCGGCCGGACGGTATGCACATGGCACATTCACCTGGCAGGTACGCGGACTTCGAGACCCTACGGGAACGGGCGGTCACACTCCGACGCAGCGGCTACAGCCTCCGGCAGATCCGCAACGAACTGAAGATCTTCAACAACGACATCCTGAACCGGCTGGTGAAGGGCGAACCGCCGCCCGAATGGACAAAGCGACCTACCGCGAAGGACGACCTGCGCGAGAAGGCACGGGGGCTGCGACTCCAGGGCTGGACGTACGACCAGATCCAGGTGGAATTGGGATGTTCGCAGAGCTCGATCTCGCTGTGGGTGCGAGATCTGCCGAAGCCGGATCGGCCGAGGCGAACCAGCGCAGAAGCCTCGGCCATCGCGAAGCGCGGCTGGGAAGCCAAGCTGCGTCTACGCGAAGAGGAAGTCAGCGCACCAGGCATCAGGCAATGACGGAGATCGATCAGCTGACCGAACGCGAACTTTTCCTGATCGGCGTCGGCCTGTACTGGGCCGAGGGCTCCAAGAGCAAGCCGTACAACCGACGAGAGCGCATCACCTTCGTGAACAGCGATCCGAACATGATCAGGGTCTTCATGGCCTGGCTGAACTTGCTTCGCGTGGACCCCGGAAAGGTCAAGTTCGCGGTGCAGATCCATGAGACCGCCGATGTGACAACCGCGGAGAAGTTCTGGGCGGACCTCGTCGGCATCGAACCCACCGAACTGCTGAAGACGACACTCAAGAAGCACAAGCCCAGCACCAACCGCAAGAACACCGAGGGCGGCTACCACGGATGCCTCCGAGTGGACGTCAGGGATGGAGCTGACTTGTACCGTCGCGTCGAAGGCTGGTGGTACGGCATAGTAGGGGCTGCCACCGCACCCGATCTACGAAATCGGACATAGCGGTAATCCCGGGTCGTCTAAGGGCAAGACGTCAGATTTTGGTTCTGATCATGGGGGTTCGAGTCCTCCCCCGGGAGCACATGCCCCGTTCGGATCCTCCCCCGCCCCCTTCCGGGCACGGACCCGCTCTCGTCTCCCCCCACCCCCACCCCGGTATCCTGCGGTTGTCCACACCCCCTCCACAGCCGAAGGGCATCCCGTGAGCGCCATTCGCCCGGCAGCCGTCGTCGTACTCGCAGCGGGTGAGGGCACCCGTATGAAGTCGGCCACACCGAAGGTCCTGCATGAGATCTGCGGCCGTTCCCTGGTGGGGCATGTCCTCGCCGCCGCCGGTGAGTTGAAGCCCGAGAACCTCGTCGTGGTCGTCGGGCACGCCCGGGAGAAGGTCACCGCCCATCTCGCCGAGGTCGCCCCGGACGTGCGCACCGCGGTCCAGGCGCAGCAGAACGGCACGGGTCATGCCGTCCGTATGGGGCTGGAGGAGCTGGGTGGCGGTCTCGCCGGGACGGTCGTGGTGGTGTGTGGTGACACCCCGCTGCTGACCGGTGAGACGCTGAAGAGCCTGGCTCGTACGCACTCCGAGGACGGCAACGCGGTCACGGTGCTGACGGCGGAGGTGCCGGATGCCACGGGGTACGGGCGGATCGTCCGGGACCCGGCGTCGGGTGCGGTGACGGCGATCGTGGAGCACAAGGACGCTTCCGCCGAGCAGCGGGCGGTCCGGGAGATCAATTCGGGTGTGTTCGCGTTCGACGGGCGGTTGCTGGCGGAGGCGCTGGGGCGGGTGCGGACGAACAACAGTCAGGGCGAGGAGTACCTGACGGACGTTCTCGGCATTCTGCGTGAGGCGGGGCATCGTGTCGGTGCCTCGGTCGCGGGTGATCACCGTGAGATCGCGGGGATCAACAATCGTGTGCAGCTGGCGGAGGCTCGCCGGATTCTGAACGACCGGTTGCTGTCCGCCGCGATGCTGGACGGTGTGACGGTGGTCGATCCGGGGTCGACGTGGGTCGATGTGGCGGTGACGTTCGAGCAGGACGCCGTGGTGTATCCGAACACGTTGCTGGAGGGTTCGACGCATGTCGGCGCGGGTGCGGAGGTCGGTCCGAACAGCCGGCTGAGGGACACCCGGGTCGGTGCGGGTGCGCGGGTGGACAACACGGTGTCGGAGGGGGCGGTGGTCGGCCCGGAGGCGTCGGTGGGGCCGTACGCGTATCTGCGGCCGGGGACGCGTCTCGGGAAGAAGGGCAAGATCGGGACGTATGTGGAGACGAAGAACGCGGCGATCGGTGAGGGTACGAAGGTGCCGCACCTGTCGTATGTGGGGGACGCGACGATCGGCGAGTTCTCGAACATCGGTGCGGCGAGTGTGTTTGTGAACTACGACGGTGAGGAGAAGCACCACACGACGGTCGGGTCGCACTGCAAGACAGGGTCGGACAACATGTTTGTGGCTCCTGTCACGGTCGGGGACGGTGCTTACACCGCTGCCGGGTCCGTGATCACGAAGGATGTGCCGCCCGGTTCGCTGGCCGTGGCCCGTGGTCAGCAGCGCAATATCGAGGGTTGGGTGGCTCGTAAGCGTCCGGGGAGCGCGGCGGCGAAGGCGGCCGAGGCGGCGTCCCGGAAGCCGGGCGGCGAGGACTGACCGGAAACAGGTGCGTCTGGGACGGCGTACCGTGATAAGTGCACACCCGCACCCCACCAGCTGAGACGACGCTTTTCGTCCAGTTGAGACGTCGTGTCGACATCCAGCTGAGACACCTCTGAGGAGACAGTGCTGTGACCGGGATCAAGACGACCGGCGAGAAGAAGATGATGTTCTTCTCCGGCCGCGCCCACCCCGAGCTTGCCGAGGAGGTCGCCCACCAGCTGGGTGTCGGGGTTGTCCCGACCAAGGCCTTCGACTTCGCCAACGGCGAGATCTATGTGCGTTATCAGGAGTCGGCTCGTGGTGCCGACTGTTTTCTGATCCAGAGCCACACGGCTCCGATCAACAAGTGGATCATGGAGCAGTTGATCATGATCGACGCTCTGAAGCGGGCGTCGGCGCGCTCCATCACGGTCATTGTGCCGTTCTACGGTTACGCGCGGCAGGACAAGAAGCACCGGGGTCGTGAACCGATTTCGGCGCGTCTTATCGCGGACATGATGAAGACGGCCGGTGCGGACCGGATCCTGACCGTGGATCTGCACACGGACCAGATCCAGGGCTTCTTCGACGGTCCGGTGGACCATCTGTTCGCGCTGCCGCTGCTGGCGGACTACGTGGGCAAGAAGGTGGACCGGGAGAAGCTGACGGTGGTGTCGCCGGACGCGGGCCGGGTGCGGGTCGCGGACCGGTGGTGCGACCGGCTGGGTGCGCCGCTGGCGATCGTGCACAAGCGGCGGGACAAGGACGTCGCGAACCAGGTGACGGTCCACGAGGTCGTGGGTGAGGTCAAGGGCCGGGTGTGTGTCCTGGTCGACGACATGATCGACACGGGTGGGACGATCTGTGCCGCTGCCGACGCGCTGTTCGCGCACGGTGCGGAGGACGTGATCGTGACGGCGACGCACGGTGTGCTGTCGGGTCCGGCGGCGGACCGTCTGAAGAACTCGCGGGTGAGCGAGTTCGTGTTCACCAACACGCTGCCGACGCCGGGTGAGCTTGCCCGGGACATGGACAAGATCTCGGTGCTGTCGATCGCCCCGACGATCGCGCGCGCGGTGCGTGAGGTGTTCGAGGACGGTTCGGTGACGAGCCTGTTCGACGAGCAGTGAGCCGCTAGGGCGGGTCGCCCGGTTCATGGTTGATCGATTTTTCTGCGGCCTCCCCGCCGAGTATTCTGTTGCAGTTGCTCGGCGAGGGAGGCCGTGGTCCGTCTGCTGGCGGGATGCGGCGTCCGTTATCGACGCGCTCTTCGTAGCAGGCCGTTCGTGGCCGGGTGACCACGTCCGTTCCCAGTTCTACGAGGAGTGATCGTCATGTCCGAGGTGAAGCTCGCCGCCGAGACCCGCACGGAGTTCGGCAAGGGTGCCGCGCGCCGTATCCGCCGCGACAACAAGGTTCCGGGTGTGCTGTACGGCCACGGTTCCGACCCGCTGCACCTGACCTTCCCGGGTCACGACCTGCTGCTGGCGCTGCGTACGCCGAACGTCCTGATCTCCCTGGACATCGACGGCAAGTCCAACGAGCTGGCGATCCCGAAGTCCGTGCAGCGTGACCCGCTGAAGGGCTTCCTGGAGCACGTCGACCTGCTGCTGGTCAAGCGGGGCGAGAAGGTCACCGTCGAGGTCCCGGTCATCGCCGAGGGCGAGCTGGCGCCGGGCGGCAACCTGCTGGAGCACGTGCTGAACGCGCTGCCGGTCGAGGCCGAGGCCACCCACATCCCGGAGAACTTCACCGTCTCCGTGGAGGGTCTCCAGGCCGGTGCCTCGGTCCACGCCAAGGACGTCAAGCTGCCCAGCGGCGTGACCCTGGCCGTCGAGGAGGACGCCGTCGTGCTGCAGGTGCTGGCCGCGCAGGCCGAGGAGGCTCCGGAGGGCGAGGAGGCCGTTGAGGGCGAGGCCGGCGAAGAGGCCGCCGCCGAGGCCTGATCCTCACCTTTTTCGTTTTGCCGGCCGCTGTTCCCTGTGGGGGGCAGCGGCTGGCGCGTATCAAGGAGACATGGACGTGACGACCGACGCGGGTGCTCCCTGGCTGATCGTGGGGCTGGGCAATCCCGGGCCCGAGTACGCGATGAACCGGCACAACGTGGGTTTCATGGTGGCGGATCTGCTCGCGGAGCGCATCGGGGGCAGGTTCAAGCGGGCGGGCAAGTCGCAGGCGCAGGTGGTCGAGGGCCGGATCGGTCCGCCGGGGCCGGCGAGCCGCCGGGTGGTCCTGGCGAAGCCGATGTCGTACATGAACCTGTCCGGTGGCCCGGTGAACGCGCTGCGCGACTTCTACAAGGTGCCACTGGCCCATGTCGTCGCCGTCCATGACGAGCTGGACATCGACTACGGCACGCTGCGTCTGAAGCTCGGGGGTGGTGACAACGGGCACAACGGGCTCAAGTCGATGACGAAGGCGATGGGGCCGGACTATCACCGGGTGCGGTTCGGGATCGGGCGGCCGCCGGGGCGTATGCAGGTGGCGGATTTCGTGCTCAAGGACTTCTCGTCGAGTGAGCGCAAGGAGCTGGACTACTTCGTGGACCTGGCGGCGGACTCGGTGGAGTGTCTGGTGAGTGAGGGGCTGGAGCGGGCGCAGAGTTCGTACAACTCCTGACTTGTCCCCCACCTCGGTTGACTCGCCGTGCAGGCATGGCCAAGGATCGCGGCCATGCCTTCTGCCGTCGTCTCCAGTCAGGGCGCGTTCGTCGCGCTGCGGTTCGGGCGGCTCGCGGCGATGGGTGTCGTCGCGGCGCTGATCCTGATCGCGGGGGTGTGGGCGTCCTGGAGCAGCGCCCAGTACGTGATGCTCACCAAGGGGCGGGAGAGCGGGACGATCGAGGTGACGGGCTGCGGGGGCGAGACCTGTTCCGGCCCGTACACGCCGATCTCCGCGGGGTCGCAGGCCCGCGACCGGGTCCTCATCGAGAAGACCGCCGCCGTGCGGGACGGGCAGACGTACACCGTGGTCATCAAGCCCGGCGGCAGTGAGGTCGTGCGGTCCGGGCCCGCCGGGGTGCTGTACTCCTGGGTGCCGCTGGGGGGTGCGTTGCTGCTCGGCTCGGTCGTGGTCGCGGGTGGGCTGGGGCGGATGCGGGCGGCCTGGGTGATGGCGGGTGCGGGGCTGGCGCTGATCACCGCGGCCTTCGCCGTCGTGTAGGGCCGCGGACACGGCCGTCGTGCGGGGCCGCGGACACGGCCGTCGTGCGGGGCCGCGGACGCGGCCGTCGTGCGGGGCCGCGGACGCGGGTGTGCCCCCGTGCTCGGGTGGAGCGCGGGGGCACACCTGTGTGTGCGTTCTCAGCCGGTGTTGCGCAGGCCCGCCGCCACGCCGTTCACCGTGAGCAGCAGGGCCCGCGCGAGCAGCGGGTCGGGCTCGGCGCCCGAGGCCGCGGCGTCGCGCTGGCGCTTGAGGAGGGCGACCTGGAGGTAGGAGATCGGGTCCAGGTAGGCGTCGCGGATGGTGAAGGTCTGCTTCAGCACCGGCTGGGCGTCGAGCAGTTCGTCGCCGCCGGTGATGCGGAGGATCTCGGCGACGGTGAGGGCGTGCTCGGCGCGGATGGTGTCGAAGACGTGCTTCAGCTCGTCCGGGACGAGGGTGTCGACGTAGTGGCCGGCGATCCGCAGGTCGGTCTTGGCCAGCGTCATCTCGACGTTGGAGACGAAGTTGCGGAAGAAGTGCCACTGCCCGTACATCTCGTCGAGCACGGTGTCCAGGCCCGCCTCGCGCAGCGCCTTCAGCCCTGATCCGACGCCGAACCAGCCGGGGACGATCTGCCGGGACTGGGTCCAGCCGAACACCCACGGGATGGCCCGCAGCCCGTCGAGGCCGGCGCCGGAGTCGGGCCTCCTCGAAGGCCTCGAACCGAGGTGCAGGTCGGCGAGCTGGTCGACGGGGGTGGACGCGAAGAAGTACGCCAGCAGGTCCGGGTCGTCCACGAGCCTGCGGTACGCCGCGTGCGCGGCGTCGCTGACGACGTCCATCGCGGCGTCCCAGCGGGCGAGGGCCTCGACGGACTGGCGGGGCGCGGTGTGCAGGGCGGAGGCCTGGAGGGTGGCCGCGACGGTCAGTTCCAGGTTCTCCCGGGCCAGGGACGGGATCAGGTACTTGTCGGAGATGACCTCGCCCTGCTCGGTCACCTTGATCTCGCCCTCCAGGGTGCCCCAGGGCTGGGCGAGGATCGCGTCGTGGGTGGGGCCGCCGCCGCGGCCGACGGTGCCGCCGCGGCCGTGGAAGAGCCGCAGCCGGACGCCGTAGCGGTGGGCGACGTCGCGCAGGCGCCGCTGGGCGCGGTGGATCTCCCACTGGGAGGTGGTGATGCCGCCGAACTTGGAGGAGTCGGAGTAGCCGAGCATGACCTCCTGGACGTCGCCGCGCAGGGCGACGAGGCGCCGGTAGGAGGGGTCGGCGAGCATGTCCTCCAGGATGGAGTCGGCGGCCTTGAGCTCGTCGGTGGTCTCCAGCAGCGGCACGATGCCGATCTTGGCCCAGCCGGCGTGCAGGTCGATCAGGCCGGCCTCGCGGGCGAGGACGGCGGCGGCGAAGACGTCGTCGGCGCCCTGGCACATGGAGATGATGTACGACTCGATGACCTCGGGCCCGAACACCTCCAGGGCCCGCTTGACCGTCCCGAAGACGCCGAGGGTCTTGGCGCCGGCCGCGTCGACGGGTGCGGGGGTGGGGGCGAGCGGGCGGCGCGAGCGGAGTTCCTTGGCGAGGAGCTTCGTGCGGTAGTCGCGCGGCATGTCGGCGTAGCGCCAGGACTCCTCGCCGAGCCGGTCGAAGAGCTGGCCGAGCGCGTGGTGGTGGGCGTCCGCGTGTTCGCGTACGTCCATGGTGGCGAGCTGGAGGCCGAAGGCGGACAGGGTGCGGATGGTGCGGTCCAGGCGGCCGTCGGCGAACAGGCCGCCGCGGTGGGCGCGCAGGGAGGCCTGGATCAGCTTAAGGTCGTGGAGGAGCTCGCTGGTGCCGCGGTAGTCGCGGCCGGCCTCGTGCGGGATGCCCTTGGCGAGGCGCTGCTTGGTGTTCTCCAGCTTCTGCCGGATGCAGGTGGCCTTGAGGCGGTAGGGCTCCTCGGCGTTGAGGCGCTTGTAGCGGGGGCTGATCTCGGGCAGCCGCTCCAGGTCCGCCTGGAGGGACTCGAGGAGGTCCTCGGTGGCGCCGGTGTAGCGGATGGAGTTCGACAGGAAGCCGCGGAGTTCGTCGATCATCTCCAGGGCGTCGTTGATGCCGTGCTCGTGCTGGAGGATCAGCACCTCCCAGGTGACCTCGGGGGTCACGTTGGGGTTGCCGTCGCGGTCGCCGCCGATCCAGGTGCCGAAGGTGACGGGGCGGGTGTCGTCGGGGAGCTTGACGCCGACGCGTTCCAGTTCCGCCGTCAGGTCCTCCAGGACGTCGCCGACGGCGCCGGCGTGCAGCTCGTCCAGGTAGTAGATCGCGTTGCGGGCCTCGTCGGCCGGTTCGGGGCGTACGACGCGCAGCTCGTCGGTCTGCCAGACGAGGTCGATGTTCTCGGCGAGCCGGGTGTCGTGGCGGCGCCGGTCGGAGTCGATGACCGGGGTCTCCAGGAGCTTGGCGATGCGCCGGAGCTTGTTGAGAACCGAACGGCGGGCGGCTTCCGTGGGGTGCGCCGTGAACACGGGACGAACATTGAGATGGCGGACGGTCTCCCTGAGGTGCTCGGGGTCGGCGTCCTTCAGCCGGTCGGCGGTGCGGGACAGCAGCCCGCCCTCGGCGGCGCGGCGGGCCCGCAGCTCACGGCCGCGGTGCACCTGCTCGGTGACGTTGGCGAGGTGGAAGTAGGTGGAGAAGGCGCGGACCAGCTTGGCCGCGGTCTCCAGTTCGGTGCCGCGCAGCAGCTCGGCGGCGGCCTCGCCGTCCTCACGGGTGAGTCGGCGTACCTTCTCGACGAGTTCCAGCAGCTCAGGGCCCTCCTGGCGGACGAGCGTCTCTCCGAGTAGGTCGCCCAGCCGGCGGATGTCGGCGCGCAGTTCGCTGCTGGTGGTCGCCGTGGACACAGTCTGGTCGTCGGCACTGCTCACAGGTGCGGCTCCTTGCAGTGTTGAAGCTCGTCTGAAGCTCGTCTGGGAGGGAACCCGGTGACCGTCGAGCGGCGGGTGCCGCATTACGGGCCGGACTTCCGGGGAAGGAATCAGAGCGGACCGCGCTGTCCGACCGACTCCAGGATATGTGTCGGCCGGGACGCGCAGGCCCTCGGGCTCTTGCCGCCGGGCGGCGCGCTGACATACTTACGACGCCGTAGGTTACGGAACCGTAGGGATGTCTCGTCCGAGCCGTACCCGGTTTCGCTACCCCCCGGCACCTGTCTCAACCCACGACCCCACAGGGGACGCCCCATGACCACCAGTTCCGATGTGATCGACGACGCCCCGAAGTCGACCTCACAGGACAACGCCGACCGTCTTACGCCCGCGTCCGCCACGCTCGGCGGCGACCGCAAGGGTTCTCTCGAGCAGCTGGTGCTGCTGCTCTTCATCGTCGTCCCGTTCCTCGCGCTGGTCGCGGCCGTGCCGCTGGCGTGGGGCCGGGGGGTGAGCTGGCTGGACCTGGGGTTGCTGGTCTTCTTCTACTTCCTCGGCTGCCACGGCATCACGATCGGCTTCCACCGGCACTTCACCCACAGTTCCTTCAAGGCCAGGCGGCCCCTGAAGATCGCGCTGGCGATCGCCGGATCGCTGGCGGTCGAGGGCCCGCTGGTGCGGTGGGTGGCCGACCACCGCAAGCACCACCGGTTCTCCGACGCGGAGGGCGACCCGCACTCCCCGTGGCGGTACGGCGAGACCGTCCCGGCGCTGATGAAAGGCCTGTGGTGGGCGCACATCGGCTGGATGTTCGACGAGGAGCGCACCCCGCAGGACAAGTACGCGCCGGATCTGATCAAGGACCGGACGCTGCGGGCGATCTCCCGCCAGTTCCTGCTGTGGACGGTGGTGTCGCTGGCGCTGCCGGCGCTGATCGGCGGTCTGGTGACGATGTCCTGGTGGGGCGCGTTCACCGGGTTCTTCTGGGGCTCGCTCGTGCGGGTGGCGCTGCTGCACCACGTGACCTGGTCGATCAACTCGATCTGTCACGCGGTGGGCAAGCGGCCGTTCAAGTCGAGGGACAAGTCGGGCAACGTGTGGTGGCTGGCGGTCCTGTCCTGCGGTGAGTCCTGGCACAACCTGCACCACGCCGACCCGACGTCGGCGCGGCACGGCGTGGAGCGCGGCCAGATCGACTCCTCGGCCCGGCTGATCCGCTGGTTCGAGCTCGCGGGGTGGGCGTACGACGTGCGCTGGCCGTCACGCTCGCGCATCGATTCCCGCCGCCAGGACGGGGAAGGCGGTTCCCGGCGCGGGCGGGAGACCGCCGAGGCGGCATGATTGACGCCGTGGCGACCGACTCCAGCACCTCCAGCAATGACAAGCCGCGGCGGACGCGCCGGACCCGTATGACCGGTGCGGAGCGGCGCCAGCAGCTGCTGGAGATCGGTCGCACCCTCTTCGCCGCGAAGGGCTTCGAGGGCACGTCGGTGGAGGAGATCGCGGCGAAGGCCGGGGTGTCCAAACCGGTGGTGTACGAGCACTTCGGCGGCAAGGAGGGGCTGTACGCGGTGGTGGTGGACCGTGAGATGCGGCGCCTGCTGGACATGGTGACCAGCTCGCTGACGGCGGGCCATCCGCGCGAGCTGTGCGAGCAGGCGGCGTTCGCGCTGCTCGACTACATCGAGGAGTACACGGACGGGTTCCGCATCCTGGTCCGCGACTCTCCCATCCCCCAGTCCACCGGCTCCTTCGCCTCCCTCATCTCCGACATCGCCACCCAGGTGGAGGACATCCTGGGCCGCGAGTTCAAGAACCGCGGCTTCGACTCGAAACTGGCCCCGCTGTACGCGCAGGCGCTGGTCGGGATGGTCGCGCTCACCGGGCAGTGGTGGCTGGAGGTGCGCCGCCCGAAGAAGGCGGAGGTGGCGGCGCACCTGGTGAACCTGGCGTGGCACGGGCTGGACGGTCTGGAGCAGAAGCCGCGGCTGATCGGGCACCGCAAGAGCTGAGGGCTTCGCGGGGTGTTGTTGTCGCCGACGGTGTGTGGTCGCCGCTTCGCTGTTGTCCGCTTCGCTGTTTGTCCGCTTCGCCGCTTCGCCGCTTCGCTGTTTGTCCGCTTCGCCGCTTCGCCGTTTCGCCGTTTCGCCGTTTCGCCGGTTCGCCGTTTCGCCGTTTCGCCGTTTGGCTGGTGGCGCGTCGTCGTGGCTGATCACGCGGTTCCCCGCGCCCCTCATGATCATCGTTCCTCCTTGCGGGCGACCGCGAAGACGCGGCGGAACGGGAACGGTGTGCCGTGCCGGCCCCGTGGATAGGCCTCGCGGAGGGCGTTGCGGTACTCGTCCTCGAAGGCGCGCGCCGCGTCGGGGTCGTCGGCGAGGGCGGTGAGGACGGGGCGCAGGCCGGTGCCCTTCACCCAGTCCAGGACCGGATCCTCGCCGGTGAGGAGATGGACGTAGGTCGTCTCCCAGACGTCGGCTGTGCAGCCGAGGGCGGTGAGGTGTTCGAGGTAGGCCTCGGGTGTGAGGACGGCGTCACCGTGGCGCAGGGTGCCGGCCAGACGGTCCCGCCAGCGCGGGGACGCGGCCAGTTCGCGCATCAGGCGGTGGCTGGGGGCGTCGAAGTTGCCGGGGACCTGGAAGGCGAAGGTGCCGCCGGGGACGAGCCCGGCGAGCCAGTCCGCGAAACGGTCCGCGTGCCCGGGGACCCACTGGAGCGTGGCGTTGCTGAGGATGAGGTCGTACGGCTCACCGGGCGTCCAGGTGCGCAGGTCGGCGTGGGCGAAGTCGAGGCGGCCGACGCCGGCGTGCTCGGTTCGGGCCCGCCGGAGCATCTCCGGGGAGTTGTCGTAGCCGGTGACGCGGGCGGTGGGCCGGCGGGCGGCGAGCAGCGCGGTGAGGTTGCCGGGGCCGCAGCCGAGGTCGGCGATGCGGGGCGGGTCGTTGGGCGGCTCGGGAATGTGGGCCAGGAGGTCGGTGAAGGGTCGGGCACGGTGTCCGGCGTGCCGCAGGTACTGGGCGGGGTCCCAGGTGAGGTCGGCCATGTCCTCAGCTTGACCCCCAAGTATCTCGACGTCAAGAGACTTCATGTCGACACAACCACTACACTGATCGCCATGGAGGACGAGGTCGATCGGCTGGTCGCAGCGTGGCGCCGGGAGCGCCCGGACCTCGACGTGGAACCGCTGGAGGTGCTCAGCCGGGTGAGCCGGCTGGCCCGGCACCTGGACCGCGCACGTCGGCTGGCCTTCTCCGAGCACAGTCTTGAGCCGTGGGAGTTCGACGTCCTGACGGCGCTGCGCCGCGCGGGGACGCCGTACCAACTGTCTCCGGGGCAGTTGCTGACCCAGACCCTGGTCACCTCGGGCACGATGACGAACCGCATCGACCGGCTGGCGAAGAAGGGGCTGGTGGAGCGGCTGCCCGACCCCAGCGACCGGCGTGGCGTGCTGGTGCGGCTCACGGACGAGGGCCGGGACCGCGCGGACCAGGCCCTGGCCGGGCTGCTCGACCAGGAGCGGGCGATCCTCGCGGAGCTGTCGCGTACGCAGCGGGGGGAACTGGCGGGGCTGTTGCGGCAGTTGACCGCGCCGTTCGACAACATCCCGGGGTAGCGCCTGGCCGGCCGGGGTTCGCGGGGCGCGTCGGCTGTCGGGCGCGGGCAGCGTCGTTGGGGCGGTCGGTCGTCGGCTGCGGGCCGTTGTGGCTGGTCGCGCAGTTCCCCGCGCCCCCTTTACGGACGCCGCCCAGCCGGGCGTTCACATACGCCCCGCGTCTCCCTCGGCCGGTTGTCGGCTGCGGGCCGTTGTGGCTGGTCGCGCAGTTCCCCGCGCCCTTTGCGGACGCCGCCCAGCCGGGCGTGGACTCAGGCGCTGTTGCTTTCCTCCGGGGGGATTCTGGTGGCGGGGCCCAGGTCGGCCGGGCCCACGCCTGCGCGGCGGGCCAGGGCGACGGCGGCGAGGGTGGAGTGGACGCCGAGTTTGCCGAGGACGTTCTGCATGTGGGTGCGCACGGTGTGCGGGGAGAGGTAGAGGCGCTCGGCGACGGCCTTGCGGCCCAGGCCCGCGACCATGCAGCGCAGCACCTCACGCTCGCGCGGGGTGAGGGACTCGACCAGCCGTTCGCTCTCGGTGCGGTGCCTGCGGGCGGCGGTCAGTTCGCGCAGCACGCCGGTGAGCAGTGCGGGCGGCAGATGGGTCTCGTCGCGCAGCACGCCCCGGATGACGGTGAGCAGCCGGGACAGCGAGCAGTCCTTGGCGACCCAGCCGCTCGCGCCGGCCTGCAGGGCGAGCGCCGCACGCCGCGGGTCGTCCTTCTCGGCGAGCACCACGACCCGCACCCCGGGCTGTGCGACACGGACGCCGGCGACCAGGGAGATTCCGTCCACGACCCCGTCCCCGCCGTCCTGCACGGGCACCGCGGGCCGTATGCCGGGTACGGTGCCGCCCAGGTCGGCGTCGACGAGCAGCACGTCGAAGCGACGGCCCTCGGCGGCCGCGCGCTCCAGGCTGCGCACCGCGGCGGGACCACTGCCGGCCGCGGAGACGTCGACGTCGGGCTCGGCGGCGAGCGCCGCTGCGAGGGACTCGGCGAAGATGCGGTGGTCGTCGACGACCAGGACTCGGATGCGTACCACGAAACCCCCTTCCCCGAGCTCTCCAAGAGCAGGGGAACGCCCATCGACGGGGACCGGTGACCGGTGCGGGTACGACGCCCGAAGCGCTCCTGGGTTGTTGTGTGTCGCCGTTCCCCAGGACGGGGTCGCCGCAGCCGCACGGCCGCCGCCGTGCAGAAACTGCTACCCCCACTTCGGGCGTCGTACCCGACTTGTCTCGCCCCCTGAACAGCACCGGCCCCCACCGGTGCTTTCATCAGAGTACGGGCGGGAGGCAGGAGCGGAAGGCAATTTGCAGAACTGGCTGTCCGGCGCGTTTATGGTGAGCCGCATGTTTCGTCTTGAGACAGAAGTCGACAAGTCCCGGCGCGATCTTCTCCGTTCCCGGCTCCGCGACACCAATACGGCGGCCTCCCCGGTGCTGCGCGCCCTGCGCGACACGCCCGCCGCGCGCGAATCGCCCCTGCACGTCTGGGCGTTGGACGCCACCGGCGACCTGGCCGGCGGCCTGGTGGGGCACACCTGGGCGACCTGGCTGCACGTCACCTACCTCTGGGTCGACGGACGCCACCGGGGCACCGGCCTGGGCTCGCGCCTGCTGGCGGAGGCGGAGCGTGCCGCCCGCGAGGAGCGCCGCTGCACCGCCGCCCGCCTGGAGACCTGGGACTTCCAGGCCCCGGACTTCTACCGCAAGCAGGGGTACGAGGTGGTCGGCACGATCCCCGACTACCCGCCGGGCGTCACGGAGTTCACCCTGACCAAGGGTCTCGGAACCGGCTGACGGCGCCGCTGCCCTGCCGAGTACACCTACCTAGCGCAGCCGCCGCGCCCCCGCCGAAGGCACCGCTTCGAACACCCGGGGCGCAGTGAAGCCGGCGTTCGCGAACGCCTCCTGGACCGCCTTGGTGATGCCGTCGACGTCCGTCACCGCGGCGAGCACGATCGCCGAGCCGCCGAAGCCGCCACCCGTCATCCGGGCACCGAGGGCCCCGGCGGACAGGGCGGTGTCGACGACCAGGTCCAGCTCCGGGCAGGAGATGCGGAAGTCGTCCCGCAGGGAGGCGTGGCCCTCGGTGAGGACCGGGCCGATCGCCCTGGTCCCGCCGGACTCCAGCAGGGCGACGACACGTTCGACGCGCTCGTCCTCCGTGACGACGTGCCGGACGAGCCGGCGCACCTCCTCCTCGTCGCCGAGGCGGTCCAGCGCCGCGTCCAGCCCGTCGTAGGGGATGTCGCGCAGGGCGTCGACGCCCAGCAGGGCCGCGCCCTTCTCGCAGCCGGCCCGGCGTCTGCCGTACTCGCCGGTGCTGTGCTCGTGCTTGACGCGGGTGTCGACCACCAGCAGGCGCATCCCCTCGGCGGCGAGGTCGAAGGGGATCTGGCGCTGGGAGAGGTCGCGGGTGTCGAGGAACAGGGCGTGGCCGGCGGTGCAGCAGGCGGACGCGGTCTGGTCCATGATCCCGACGGGGGCGCCGACGTAGACGTTCTCGGCGCGCTGGCACAGGCGGGCCAGTTGCCGGCCCTGCAGGCCGAGGCCGTACAGGTCGTTCAGGGCGAGGGCGATCACCACCTCGAGCGCCGCAGACGAGGACAGGCCCGCGCCCGCCGGGACGGTGGCGGACAGGTGGATGTCCGCGCCGGTCACCTCGTGGCCCGCGGCGCGCAGCGCCCACACCACGCCCGACGGGTACGCCGTCCAGTTCCGGTCCGACTCCGGCTCCAGGGCGTCGACGCGCAGCTCGGCCACGCCGCCCTCGACGTCCGCCGAATGCAGTCGCAGGACGCCGTCCTCGCGCCGGGAGAGCGCGGCGACGGCGGTGTGCGGCAGCGCGAACGGCATCACGAAGCCGTCGTTGTAGTCGGTGTGCTCGCCGATGAGGTTGACCCGCCCCGGCGCGGCCCACACGCCCTGCGGGTCGGCCCCGTACAGCTCCCGGAACCGTTCGGCGACGGCCCCGGCGACCGTCTCACTGGCCTCGCTCATGCCCTGACCCCTGACCTTCCGTCCGTGTCTACTTGCCGCGCCGCTGCGTGAACTCCCAGGCGTCCGCGACGATTTCGGCGAGGTCCGCGCGGGAGGGGTGCCAGCCGAGCCGCTCGCGGGCGGTCTGCGCCGACGCCACCAGCACCGCCGGATCGCCGCCCCGGCGCGGGGCCACGACCTCGGGGACCGGGTGGCCGGTGACCTGGCGGACGGTCTCGACGACCTCGCGGACGGAGAAGCCGTTGCCGTTGCCGAGGTTGCAGATCAGGTGCTCGCCGGGCACGGCGGCGCCGACGGCGAGCAGATGGGCCTCCGCAAGGTCCGCGACGTGGATGTAGTCACGGACGCAGGTGCCGTCCGGCGTCGGGTAGTCGTCGCCGTAGACGGAGATCGCGTCGCGCCGGCCCTGGGCCACCTGGAGGACCAGCGGGATCAGGTGCGACTCGGGGTCGTGCCGCTCCCCGAACTCGCCGTAGGCGCCCGCCACGTTGAAGTAGCGCAGCGACACCGCGGCCAGTCCGTGCGCCTGCGCCTCACCGGTGATCATGTGGTCGACGGCGAGCTTGGAGGCGCCGTAGGGGTTGGTCGGCGCGGCCGGCGCGGACTCGACGATCGGGACCTCGCGCGGCTCGCCGTAGGTGGCGGCCGTGGAGGAGAAGACCAGCTTGCGCACCCCGGCCGCCCGCATGGCGGCGAGCAGCGCCATGGTGCCGCCGACGTTGTTGTCCCAGTACTTCTCCGGCTTCACGACGGACTCGCCGACCTGGGAGAAGGCGGCGAAGTGGAGCACCGCGTCGAAGGAGGAGTCCAGCCACTTCGCGGCGTCGCGGACGTCGCCCTCGACGAAGGAGGCACCGGCGGGCACGCCCTCACGGAATCCGGTGGACAGGTTGTCGAGGACGACGACCTCGTGGCCCGCCTCCAGCAGGTGCTGGGCGACCACGCTGCCCACGTATCCCGCTCCACCGGTGACCAGGTACTTCCCGCTCATGTACTAGCTACCTCTCGCAGTCGCTCGGCCGCGCGCTCCGGCGGCACGTCGTTGATGAACACGCTCATGCCGGATTCGGAACCCGCGAGAAACTTCAGCTTGCCGGAAGTTCGGCGGATGGTGAAAAGCTCCAGGTGGAGCGCGAAGTCGTCACGGCTGACGCCCTCGAACTCCGCCAGCGGGCCGAACGGCGCCTGGTGCCAGGCGGCGATGTACGGCGTCGGAGGCTCACCCTCGCCGAAGATCCGGTCGAAGCGCCTCAAGAGTTCCAGATGGACCTGGGCGAATTCCGAGCGCGCCGCCTCGTCCAGCGCGAGCAGGTCGGGCACCCGGCGGCGCGGGTACAGGTGGACCTCGTAGGGCCAGCGCGCGGCGTACGGCACGAAGGCCACCCAGTGTTCACCCGCAAGGACGACGCGCTCGCCGGCGAGCTCGCGCTCGACCACGGCGTCGAAGAGGTTCTCCCCGCCGGTCGCCTCCTTGTGGGCCGCGAGGGACCGGAGCATCAGGGCGGTACGGGGGGTGGTGAAGGGGTAGGCGTAGATCTGCCCGTGCGGGTGACCCAGGGTCACACCGATCTCCGCACCCCGGTTCTCGAAGCAGAAGACCTGTTCCACGGAGGGCAGATGGGACAGCTCCGACGTACGGTCCGTCCACGCGTCGAGGACCAGGCGCGCCTGCTCCTCGCTCAGGTCGGCGAAGGACGCGGTGTGGTCGGAGGTGAAGCAGACGACCTCGCAGCGCCCGAAGTCGCCGGCCAGCGACGGAAAGCGGTTCTCGAAGACGACCACGTCGTACGTCGGGTCCGGGATCTCGCTCAGCCGCTCTCCCCGCGACGGGCACAGGGGGCACTGGTCGGCCGGCGGGTGGTAGGTCCGGCCCTGGCGGTGCGAGGCGATCGCGACCGAGTCGCCCAGCAGCTCGTCGCGGCGGACCTCGGAGGTCGTGACGGTCCGCTCCAGCGGGCGGTGGTCGACCGCGTCGCGCACGGCGTCGTCCCGCAGGTCGTAGTAGATCAGCTCACGACCGTCGGCCAGACGGGTCGAGGTCTTCTTCACCGCGGACTCCTCTTTCGAGCCTTCGAGTCTTACCAGCCACCCACTCAACCAACATAACTCAACATACCAGAACACAACTCACCAGGGGACAGTCGGCATCACAATCAAACAGAGCTCGACATCGAACGTGTTCAATTAGCGAACGCCCAGGCGTAGTTTTCGCTCCGGATCAGTTCACGCAACGAAGCGAGTGCGTATGGAAACCCCCACATACCTGTCCGCCGAGCTACGGCTCCCCACCAACTGGCTCGACTACACGCTCCTCGGTATCTACTTCGTCGTGGTCCTCGGCATCGGCTTCGCCGCCCGCCGGTCGGTCAGGACCAGCCTCGACTTCTTCCTGTCCGGCCGCTCCCTGCCCGCCTGGGTCACGGGCCTCGCGTTCATCGCGGCCAACCTGGGAGCCACCGAGATCCTCGGCATGGCCGCCAACAGCGCGCAGTACGGCGTCTACACCACCCACTGGTACTGGATCGGCGCCATCCCGGCCATGGTCTTCCTGGGCCTGGTGATGATGCCCTTCTACTACGGCAGCAAGGTCCGCTCGGTCCCCGAGTTCCTGCTCCTGCGCTTCGACAAGCCGGCGCACCTGCTCTCCTCGATCCTGTTCGCCCTCGCCGCCATCCTGATCTCGGGCGTCAACCTCTACGCCCTCGCGATCGTCGTGGAGGCGCTGCTCGGCTGGCCGGAGTGGGTGGCCATCGTCGTCGCCGGCTTCTTCGTGCTCGCCTACATCACCCTCGGCGGCCTCTCCTCGGCGATCTACAACGAGGTGCTGCAGTTCTTCGTGATCCTCGCCGCCCTGATCCCGATCACGGTGCTCGGCCTGAAGAAGGCCGGCGGCTGGGACGGCCTGTCCGACACACTCACCGCCAGCCGCGGCGACGACTTCATGACCGCCTGGGGCGGTACGGGCATCGGCGACGCCAACCCGCTCGGCGCGAACTGGCTCACCATCGTCCTGGGCCTCGGCTTCGTCCTCTCCTTCGGCTACTGGACCACGAACTTCGCGGAGGTCCAGCGCGCGCTCTCGGCCAAGAACCTCTCGGCCGCCCAGCGCACCCCGCTGATCGCCGCGTTCCCGAAGATCTTCATCGTCTTCCTGGTGATGATCCCGGGGCTGGTCGCCGCCGCGCTGATCCCGCAGTTCGGCACCCCCGAGTCGGGCTACCAGTACAACGACGCGATCCCCTACCTGATGCAGGACCTGCTGCCCAACGGCGTCCTCGGCATCGCGGTGACCGGCCTGCTGGCGGCCTTCATGGCCGGCATGGCGGCCAACGTGTCGTCGTTCAACACGGTGTTCACCAACGACATCTGGGCCAGGTACGTGAAACGGGGCCAGGAGGACGCCTACTACGTGCGCTTCGGCCGCCTGATCACGGCGATCGGCGTGCTGGCCTCCATCGGCACGGCGTTCCTCGCGTCGTCCTTCTCGAACATCATGGCGTACCTCCAGACGCTGTTCTCCTTCTTCAACGTCCCGATGTTCGTCGTCTTCATCATCGGCATGTTCTGGAAGCGCGCGTCGATGAAGTCGGGCTTCTGGGGCCTGCTGGCGGGCACCACGGCGGCGATGGTCAACTACTTCGTGATCTACAAGGAGGGCGTCATCGACATCCCCTCCGACCAGGGCGCCAACTTCGTCTCCGCGATCGCGGGCTTCGTGGCCGGCGCGGTGGTCATGGTCGCCGTCTCCCTCTTCACCGCGCCCAAGCCCGAGCGGGAGCTCCAGGGACTCGTCTACGGCACCCGCTCGCCCGGCATGGCGGAGCCGCCCGCGGAGGGCGACGACGCGTGGTACCGCAAGCCCGCGCTGCTCGGCTGGGGCGCGGTGATCCTGGCTGCCGCCTGCTACATCCCGTTCTCGTTCTGACCGCGGGAGGATTGAGAGACCATGTCAGAGCACCACGAGTACTCCGAGGACGACGTCCTGCGCGAGGTCACCGAACTGGAGGGCAAGTCCGCCACGGCCGCCCGCCTCTTCGACATCCGCCGCATCATCGGCAGCCTGTTCGTCGTCTACGGCGTCATCGTCACCATCGTGGGACTCACGGACGACGAGGCGGCGATCGAGAAGGCCGAGGGCGTCAACATCAACCTCTGGACCGGCCTGGGCATGCTCCTGCTGGGCCTGTTCTTCCTGGCCTGGCTGAAACTCCGCCCCACGGCCCCACCGCCCCCACCCGAAACCCCCGACCAGCAGTAGCCCACCCACGCCCCGTCCCCACCCGGGGGACGGGGCACCGCAAAGCCACCACACGCCGGCACAGCCCCCACCCGCGTACGGCGAGACGGCGGGGCATGACCCGACACGACACGCACCGCTGGCGCTGCAGCGGGCCCCACGGGTCGGAAACAGGCCGCCGCAGGCGTCAGCCCTCGCCACCACGCCCCGGCAGCGGCCCCGCCCGGTCCAGCAACCCGGTGCGGGCCGCCAGGGCCGCGGCCTCCAGACGCGAGCCGACGCCCAGCTTCATCAGGACGCGCTGAACATGGGTGCGGGCCGTCGAGGGCGCGATTCCCATCCCCGCCGCGATCAGCCGCGTGTCCTCCCCTTCGGCCACCCGGACCAGCACCTCCACCTCCCTCGGCGTCAGCATCTCCAACAGCCGCTGCCCCTCGTCGTCCGGCTGCGCCGCGGGATTCAGCAGCTCACTGAACGCCCCCTGCAACAACTGCGGCGCCACCGCGGCCTCCCCCGCCCGCGCCTTCATGATCGCCCGCTCCACACCCTCGATGCGCTCGTCGTGCCGCACATATCCGGACGCCCCCGCCGCGAACGCCGCCGCGATCCCCCGCGGACTCGGCACCGGCCCCAGCACCAGCACCGCCACCTGCCCCCGCTCCCGCTTGATCCGCTGCACGGGATCGAACGCCCCCGCCTCGGCAGGCGTCGCCGTCCCCCACAGGCACACCTCCGGCGCCCGCGCGATCACCAGCTCCGCCGCCCCCACGGCCGGCGCCGCCGCGGCCAGCACCCGGTGCCCCCGCAGCTTCAGCGCCGAGGCCAGCGCCTCCGCGAGCAATCGGTGGTCGTCGACCACCATGAGCCGCACTCCCATCGAGATCCCCCCAGCCCCCAGTCCCAGTCCCAGCCCCAGTCCCCCGATGGACGCCCACTATGGATGCCCAGAGGTCCCCACGGACAGACCCAGAACCCACACGGAACACACCAAGTACAGCCCCCGGACGCCCGCCCCCCGGCATAGACGCCCGTCATGCCCCGGAAGCTACACGCTTGTTCGACGTCCCGCTGCCTCTACTCGTGAGAAGCGCCCCTGATCGCCGAAAATCCGCTCATTCGAGGGTGTTGAGCGGTAAGCGCGCGGCCCCGCCCCTGGACAGGGACGGGGCCGCACACCCGACGACGATGCCGACGACGCCAAGTCGTCAGCCACTCACCCCGAACGCGATGGCGAGGTACTCGTCCCCGCTCGCGGCCGACCCACTGACGTACACCTCGGACATGTACAACCGCCCCTGTGCGTAGAGCACTTCGCCGTACGCCGGCTCCTTGCCCGACTCCACGTCCCGCACCGAGTCGGTCCCGGGGTTCTCCATCAGCTTGACCTGCTCGAAGCTGCCGCCGTCGATGCTGACGATCTGCCCGCCCTTGTTGTAGGGCCCGCTCTTGTACGCGATCACGTTCCCGCCGTCCATCCGCAGCGGCGTCATCGTGTATCCGTCCCCGGCGTCCGCCCGCTGCCCGGTCTGCTTCCCGGTGGCAAGGTCGAACACGACGACCGAGTTCATCCGGCCGAGGTCACCGGAGCTGTCCTGCTCCTCCGTCGGCACGTACAGCCGGTCGTTGCCGACCGCGAGCCCGGTGCAGTCCTCGACCCGGGAGATCCCGTCGCAGTCGGCGGCGTAGGAGTCACCCGGCGCCGAGATCCGCGCCCGCAGCTTGCCCGTGCTGTTGTCCACGGAGAAGAAGTCCGAGATGCCGCTGCCGTCCCCGGCCGAGTCACCCACGTCGGCCGCGACCACCAGCGGTTCGGTCGACACGACGCTGGCGTACTCGATGCCCTTGGCCATCCTGTACTCCGAGATCACCTTCCCGGACTTCGGGTCGATGGTCTGGATGTGCAGCTCACGCGCCTCGTACTGCCCGCACTTGCGCACCGCGACCAGCTTGGCGCCGCCGCCGTACCCGGCGTCGTAGCAGGTGTCGCCGGGCTTCGGCGACCACAGCGACTTGCCGCTGGCGATGTCGAACGCGGCACCGCCGCTCGTGCTGCCCACGGCGACCGTGCCGGCGCTCACGGTGACGTTGTCGAAGTTGATCGCCTGGTCCCCGGAGTTGGCGGTCTTCGTCCACAGCTTCTTGCCCGCGTTCAGATCGATCGCCGCGACCTGGCTGCACCCCTCGGAGGAGTTCTTCGCGGGCATCCGGGGCTGGAAGACGACCGCCGTCCTCCCGTCGGCCGTCGCGTGCCGGGTGGCCTCGCAGACCGGCCCGGGCAGCGGGATCGTCCACAGCTCGGTGCCCTTGTCCCGGTCGTAGCCGACGATCTCGGCGACGCCGGCCTTGGCGTACACCTTGTCGGTGAGCCAGGAGCCGGAGACGACGACGGAGTCGTCCTTGTCGACCTCGGGCGCCGGGATCTGGAACAGCACCTTGGAGTTCGGGTCGGCGGGCACCTTCTCGGAGCCCTTGGAGGAGCCCTCGCCACCCTTGCCGTCACCCTTGCCGTCGCTGGAGCCAGCGGTGGCCCTGCCGCTGTCGGCGGACGACTTCGAGTACCAGACGCCGCCACCGATGATCAGCGCGATCGCCACGACGGCGGCCACGACGATGGCCACCTGCGCCTTGAGCGCCTGCTTGCCACCGCCCGGCTGACCCGGCTGCGGGTGCATCGGCACGGTCGGCTGCGCGTAGCCCGGTGCGGGCTGCCCGTACGGATGGGGCCCCGGCGCCCCGGGGTAGCCGTACCCGGGCTGCTGCGGTGGCGTCGGCGGGCTCTGCGGATACCCGTACCCGGGCTGCTGCTGCGGATATCCGTAGCCCGCCGGCGCCTGCTGCGCCTGCTGCGGCTGCTGCGGCTGCGGCTGCGGCTGCGGCTGAGGCTGCGGCTGCGGCTGCGGCTGCGGAGTGGGCGGTGCGGCGGGCGGCTGCGGCGCACCGAAGGCGGGCGGCTGCTGCGGCGGCTGGTCCTGGGGCCCCGGCTGGGACCCGGGCTGGGGCTGCGGCTGCTGCGGCGGCCGGGGCTGCGAAGGGCCGGGCCCATCCCCCTGCGGGGGCTGGTTGGGCGGCGGAGGCGGCGGCTGGGTCATGACGTGGGTACCTCGCGGAGACGGGGACGGAACGAGTCGTGGGGGCGCGTCACTTGCCGTAGGCGAGCATCAGCTTCTCCTTGGCGTCGTCCGAGCCGGACAGCCGGGTGGTGGAGATGTAGAAGCGGCCGTCCACCCAGGCGACGTCCCGCGAGAAGAAGCTGTTCTCGACCGCCGCGGCGCCCGCGGGGTTCTGCAGCAGCTTCGTCGGCGTGCGGCTGCTGCCGGTCGTCGGGACGGACACGATCTGGCCGCCCCCGTCGTACGACGGCTCGACGTACGCGGTGAGCTTGCCGCCCGCGACCTGGAGCGGCAGCATCGACTCCTCCGCCGGGGACTTCACGCGCCACTTCTCCTTGCCGGTGGCGAGGTTGATCGCGACGATCTCGTTGGCGCCGCCGGAGGCCTCGGTGGGCAGGTAGAGGGTGTCGGCGTCGGCGGCGACGCCCTCACAGCCGGTCAGGTCGCGCTGGAGGACGGACCAGCCGCACTCCGGTGCGAAGCTCTCGTCGATCTTCACCTGGGAGCGGAAGCCGCCCCTGGCGTCCAGCGTGGAGATGTTCCAGGCGTCCTTGTCGTCGTTGGTGCTGTAGATCACCAGCGGGTCGACGGAGAAGGCACGCTCGATCTCCCAGCCCTTCTCGAAGGCCTGGGTCCACTTGACCTTGCCGGTCCTCGGGTCCAGCTCCTGGATCTCGTCGTGCTCGTTGTCGGTGGCCGCGCCGCAGGACGCCACGGAGATCAGCCGGCTGCCGCCCGCGAACGCGCCGGGGAAACAGGAGTCGCCGTACTTCTTCTTGTCGAACAGCTTCTTGCCGGTGGTGACGTCGTAGGCCGTGCCCGACTGCGAGCGGCCCACCATCAACGTGTTTCCGGCCAGCGTGAGTTCGATGCTGAGCGCGCTGTCGAAGAGCGCGCCGTCCGCGACCTCGCCGCTCCAGCCCTTCTCGCCGGTGCCGAGGTCGATCAGCTGCATCTGGTTGCACTTGGCGCGGTCGCTGGCGCCGCTCATGTACGCCACGACTATCTTGTCGTCGGCCGTCTTCTGCGAGGTGACCGAGCAGATCTTCTGCGGGAAGGTGATCGGGTCCCAAGTGGGCTTGCCGTCGGCGACGTCGTAGGCGACGAGTTCCTTGTACGCCGCCTTCACCGCCGTCTTGTCGGTGATCCACATGCCGGGGGCGTCGGCGCCGGAACCGGGGGCGTCGGGCGCCTCCTTGTACCAGAGCACCTTCGCCTCGCCCGCCTTGCGGCCCTCGTTGAGGTCGTCGGGGTCGGCGCCGCCGTCACCGCTGCCGTCGCCGGGGTTGACCGGGGCGTCGGACGCCGAGGGCTTGGGATCGTCGCTCTGCTCGGCGACCGGCTTCTTGTCGTCGCCGTCGCCGCTGGTCACGGCGTAGACGGTGCCGCCGATCAGCAGCAGCGCCGCCACCGCGGCCCCGACGGCCAGCGCGGGCCTGCCCCGGAAGGGGTTGCGCGAGCCGGGGCCGGGGGGAGTGCCGGGGGCGCCGGGGTACTGGGGCTGCGGGTAGCCGTAGCCGGGCTGCCGTCCGTACGGCCCCGGCTGCTGGGGCTGCCCGTAGGGGCCCGGGGTTCCGTACGGGCCGGGCTGCTGCGGATAGCCGTACCCCGGCTGGGGCGGAGCGTGCGGGGGCTGGGCCGGCGGCGGGGGCGTGCCCTGCGACGGGGGCTGTGGCGCGCCGAAACCGCCGGACTGCCGCGGGTCCTGCGGTGCGCCGAAGCCGCCACCGGGCGGCTGGTCCTGTGGCGCGCCGAAGCCGCCACCCGGCGGCTGGTTGGGTGGCTGGGTCATCAGCGGTTCCCCCTTGTGACTGATGTGGCTCCGCGCCCCTGGCGCCGCGTTTCCGCCACACCCACGATTCTCAGACGGTTCTCAGACCGCCCATTTCTATCACCCGGAACCAGGGACGAACCGGGCCCGATACGCCCCTGTTCCCAAGGGAGCACCGGCCCGTGATGCCGTTGTTACGCGCCTTCACGCCCCCTTTACGCGGCGCGCGCCCTGCGCGCAGGAGTCGAGTGCGCCTGCCGCGCCGCGGCTCAGGCGTCCTCGGCCAGTTCCAGCCAGCGCATCTCCAGCTCTTCGCGCTCCCCCGCCAACCCACGCAGCTCGGCGTCGAGTTCGGCCACCTTCGCGAAGTCCGTGGCGTTCTCGGCGATCTGCGAGTGCAGCTTGGTCTCGCGCTCGGAGATCTTGTCCAACTGCCGCTCGATCTTCTGGAGTTCCTTCTTGGCGGCGCGCTGGTCGGCGGTGCTCTTCTCGGCCACCGGCTTCACCGGCGCGGCCGCCGGGGAGGCGGCCGCGACGGCCTCCTCCATCTTCCGGCGGCGCTCAAGGTATTCGTCGATCCCGCGCGGCAGCATCCGCAGCGTGCCGTCGCCGAGCAGGGCGAACACCCGGTCCGTGGTGCGCTCGACGAAGAAGCGGTCGTGGGAGATCACGATCATCGAGCCGGGCCAGCCGTCGAGGACGTCCTCCAGCTGGGTCAGCGTCTCGATGTCGAGGTCGTTGGTCGGCTCGTCGAGGAAGAGGACGTTCGGCTCGTCCATCAGCAGCCTCAGCAGTTGCAGCCGGCGCCGCTCACCGCCGGACAGGTCCCCGACCGGCGTCCACTGCTTCTCCTTGCCGAAGCCGAACGTCTCGCACAGCTGGCCCGCGGTGAGTTCGCGCCCCTTGCCGAGGTCGACGCGCTCACGCACCTGCTGCACGGCCTCGAGGACCCGCCGGCCGGGGTCGAGTTCGGCGACCTCCTGGGAGAGGTAGGCGAGCTTGACGGTCTTGCCGACGGCGATGCGCCCGCCCGTGGGCTGCGTCTCCCCCTGCGTGAGCGCCGCCTCGGCCATGGCCCGCAGCAGCGAGGTCTTGCCGGCGCCGTTGACGCCCACCAGGCCGATGCGATCGCCGGGGCCGAGCTGCCAGGTGACGTGCTTGAGGAGCACCTTGGGCCCGGCCTGGACGGTGATGTCCTCCAGGTCGAAGACGGTCTTGCCGAGCCGCGAGGACGCGAACTTCATCAGCTCGGAGCGGTCCCGGGGCGGTGGCACGTCCTTGATCAGCTCGTTGGCGGCCTCCACGCGGAAGCGCGGCTTGGAGGTGCGGGCAGGGGCGCCGCGGCGCAGCCAGGCCAGTTCCTTGCGGACCAGGTTCTGCCGCTTGACCTCCTCGGTCGCGGCGATCCGCTCGCGTTCGGCGCGGGCGAAGACGTAGTCGGAGTAGCCGCCCTCGTACTCGTGGACGACGCCGCGCTGCACGTCCCACATGCGGGTGCAGACCTGGTCGAGGAACCAGCGGTCGTGGGTGACGCAGACCAGCGCGGACCGGCGCTCGCGCAGGTGCTGGGCGAGCCAGGCGATGCCCTCGACGTCGAGGTGGTTGGTGGGCTCGTCCAGGACGATCAGGTCCTGGTCGTCGATCAGCAGCTTGGCGAGCGCGATGCGGCGCCGCTCACCACCGGAGAGCGGGCCGATGACGGTGTCGAGGCCCTGCGGGAAGCCGGGCAGGTCCAGCCCGCCGAACAGGCCGGTGAGCACGTCGCGGACCTTGGCGTCGCCCGCCCACTCGTGGTCGGCCATGTCGCCGATGACCTCGTGGCGGACGGTGGCCTCGGGGTCGAGGGAGTCGTGCTGGGTGAGGACGCCCATGCGCAGGCCGCCGGAGTGGGTGACGCGGCCCGTGTCGGCCTCCTCCAGGCGGGCCAGCATCCGGATGAGCGTGGTCTTGCCGTCGCCGTTGCGGCCGACGACGCCGATGCGGTCCCCTTCGGAGACGCCGAGGGAGATGCCGTCGAGGAGCGCGCGGGTGCCGTACACCTTGCTGACGTTCTCGACATTGACCAGGTTGACGGCCATTTCGCTCCTGCTCGCGGGGATCGGTCAGCCTCCCAGCCTAACGGTCGCGGGGAGGTGCCCCGTCGCCGCGCCGTCAGCGGGTGGCGGCCACGCGGATCTCGGCGAGGAGGTCGTACATGACCGAGATCGGGCGAAGAAGATCAACTCGCGTTGACCTTCCCGCCCGTGGCGCTCCGGATCAACCGCCCAGGACCGTGGCGCCCGGCGCCGGACCCGACGCGGTGCGCGCCGTCCGGCACGTGCCCGACGCGCTCAGCGCCGCCGCCACCTTCGCCGCGGACCGCGGGTCACGGGCGAGGAAGGCCGTGGTCGGGCCGGAGCCCGAGACCAGCGCGGCCAGGGCGCCGGCGGCGCGGCCCGCCGCGAGGGTGCCGGCGAGGGCGGGGAAGAGGGAGAGGGCCGCGGGCTGGAGGTCGTTGGAGACGGCGGCGGCGAGCGCGTCGGGGTCGCCCTTGGCGAGGGCGCCGAGCAGGTCCTGGGAGACGACGGGCTCCGGGACGTCCGTGCCCTCGGCGAGCCGGTCGAACTCCCGGAACACGGCCGGGGTGGACAGCCCGCGGTCCGCCATCGCGAACACCCAGTGGAAGGTGCCGCCGACCTCGAGCGGGGTCAGTTCCTCGCCCCGGCCGGTGCCCAGCGCCGCCCCGCCGACCAGGCTGAACGGCACGTCGCTGCCCAGCTCCGCGCAGATGTCGAGGAGTTCCTCGCGGGAGGCGCCCGTGCCCCACAGGGCGTCGCAGGCGAGCAGCGCGCCCGCGCCGTCCGCGCTGCCGCCCGCCATGCCGCCCGCGACGGGGATGTCCTTGGCGATGTGGATGTGGACGCCGGAGGAGCGGCCGTAGCGGACGGCGAGGGCCTGCGCCGCCCGGGCCGCCAGGTTCGTCCGGTCAAGGGGGACCTGGGCGGCGTCGGGTCCTTCGCAGGTGACGCGCAGTTCGTCGGACGCGGTGACGGTGACCTCGTCGTAGAGCCCGACCGCGAGGAAGACGTTGGCCAGGTCGTGGTAGCCGTCGGGGCGGGCGGCGCCGACCGCGAGCTGGACGTTGACCTTGGCGGGGACACGTACCGTGACGCTCACTTGTTCTCCTTCGGGGGTGCGGGGGTCGTGGCCCGCGCCGGCGCGGCCTCCGCGATCCGGGCGAACTCCTCGACCGTCAGGGACTCGCCGCGCGCCTGCGGCGAGACGCCCGCCGCGACGAGCGCCGCCTCGGCGGCTGCCGCGGAACCGGCCCACCCGGACAGCGCGGCCCGCAGGGTCTTGCGGCGCTGGGCGAAGGCCGCGTCGACGACGGCGAAGACCTCGCCCTGCGAGGCGGTGGTCCTGATCGGCTCGGTGCGCCGGGTGAGCGAGACGAGCCCGCTGTCCACGTTCGGGGCGGGCCAGAAGACGTTGCGGCCGATCGCGCCGGCCCGTTTGACCTCGGCGAACCAGTTGGCCTTCACCGACGGCACGCCGTACACCTTGGAACCGGGCGGCGCCGCGAGCCGGTCGGCGACCTCCGCCTGCACCATCACGAGGGTGCGCTCGATGCTCGGGAAGGTGTCGAGCATGTGCAGCAGCACGGGGACGGCCACGTTGTACGGCAGATTCGCCACCAGCGCGGTCGGCGCGGGGCCGGGCAGTTCGGTGACGCGCATCGCGTCGGAGTGCACCAGCGCGAACCGGTCGGCACGCTGAGGCATGCGTGCCGCGACGGTGGCGGGCAGCGCGGCGGCCAGGACGTCGTCGATCTCGACGGCGGTGACCCGGTCGGCCACCTCCAGCAGCGCGAGGGTGAGCGAGCCGAGCCCCGGCCCGACCTCCACGACCACGTCGTCGGGCCGTACCTGGGCGGTACGGACGATACGGCGGACCGTGTTGGCGTCGATGACGAAGTTCTGGCCGCGCTGCTTGGTGGGCCGTACGCCGAGGACTTCCGCCAGCTCACGGATGTCGGCGGGACCCAGGAGGGCGTCGGGGGTGGGGCTGCTCACGGCGACAGCCTATCCGTGGCCGCCGCCGCGGCTAGCCGCGCAGCCGCGCTCCGCAGTGCGGCCAGGGGCCGGTGCCACGCCGGGTGTACAGCTTCTTCGCGCGGTACGTCTGCTCCGCCGCGGGGGCGTCCTGGGGGCGGCCGGTGCCGCCGAGGCTGTGCCAGGTCCCGGTGTCGAACTGGTAGAGGCCCCCGTACGTCCCCGACGGGTCCACGGCTCGGGGGTCGCCGCCGGACTCGCAGACGGCGAGGCCCCGCCAGTCGAGGTGGTCGGCGCCCTGGACCGAGGTGGGCATCGGTTTGGTGCCGACCTTCACGATCCGCGCGGCCGGCTCGCGCACCAGCTCGGTCCTGATCCGGCGCGGCTGCTGGCGGACCCCGTTGACGGTCCGCAGGGAGTAGGTGACCCGGCGCAGTCCGGGCTGCCCGGCCTGCTCGACCACCTCCGTGCCCTTGAACACCGTGGGGTCCTCGACCCGCCGCACCTCGAAGGGGATCTCCTCCTCGCGGGTCTCCCTGCCGCCGGTGATCCGCAGCACGGTGACCGTCTGCCCGTCGCGCGGGAAGCTGTCCGGCGGCACGGAGGTGGTGTCCTGGCCGCGCAGGGTGACCCCGGCCGCGCGGACGGCCTCGCCGACGGTGGCCGCGTTGGTGCGCACGGTGCGGGCCCGCCCGTCCGCCATGACCGTCACCGACCGCTCGGTGCGCACGTCGAGGGCGAGACCGGCACGCCCGATGGGCTGCGAGCGCGACGCGGACAGGTACGCGCCCTGTGCCCGCACCCCGAGCTGTCTGAGTGCCCCCTCCACCGTCCGCGCCGTCGTCCACACCTCCTGGCGGTGCCCGTCGAGGGTGAGTCGCACGGGGCGGCCGTAGCGCACGGCGATCTCGTCGCCGTGGCCCAGTTCCGTGCCGGGCGTGGGCGTGATCACGTCGTGCGCGCCGATCTCGACGCCCTCCTCGGCGAGCAGCTCACCGACGTCGTCGGCGAAGGTGTGCAGCCGGCGGGGCTCGCCGTCGACGGTCAGCTCGACGGCCTTGTCCTCGGCGACGAAGGCCGTGGTGCCACCGGCGAGGAACGCGACGACCAGCGCACGCGGCAGCAGCCGGCGGACGGGGGTGTCCGGGCGCTCCGCGTACCGCCCCTTACGCCGGCGCGCGGCGCGCCCACCGGCCCGGCGTCGGGCGGTGGCCGGCGTCTCCGGCGAGCCCTGCCGGGGCACCAGCGGCTCGGCCGTCTCGTAGGCGGGCCGGTAGGTGTCGCCCGACGTGGCGCCGTACGGGTCGTACGCGGCATCGGCGGCGTAGGTGGTGCCGTGGGGCAGCGTCGGGGCGCTGTGCACGTCCCACGCGTCGTCGTACGCCGGCGGCGGCTCGTACGCGTCGAGGGAGTCGAAGATCCCGTACGACTGGTTGGTCCCGTATGTCTCGTACTGCGAGTTGCTCACGCCGACACGCTCCAGGGGCCGGAGAGTCCAGAAGGGTCCGGATCGGGCCCCCAGAACCTAGCGGAGCGATCGTCACTCTCCAAAGCGACGCGACTACACAGTGTGGCGCCGTTGTGCGCCGTACCCGAAGGCCTGTGCCGTGTTCGCGCCGAGCGCGGTGGCCATGGCGTCCTCGTCGATGCCGCGCACGGCGGCCATCGCGCGCACCGTGACCGGTACGAGATACGGGGCGTTGGGCCGTCCGCGGTAGGGCGCCGGCGTCAGAAAGGGCGCGTCGGTCTCCACCAGGACCAGCTCCAGCGGGGCCACCGCCAGCGCGTCGCGCAGGTTCTGGGCGTTCTTGAAGGTGACGTTGCCGGCGAAGGACATGTAGTACCCGGCGCGCGCGCACACCTCGGCCATCTCGGCGTCCCCGGAGTAGCAGTGGAACACCGTCCGCTCGGGCGCGCCCTCCTCCTTCAGGACGCGCAGCACGTCCGCGTGGGCGTCGCGGTCGTGGATGACCAGTGCCTTGCCGTGCCGCTTGGCGATCTCGATGTGCGCGCGGAAGGACCGCTCCTGCGCCGCCCTGCCCTCGGGCCCGGTACGGAAGTGGTCGAGGCCCGTCTCGCCGACGGCCTTCACGTGGGGCAGCGCGGCGAGCCGCTCGATCTCGGCGAGCGCCTCGTCCAGCGCCGCGTCCCCGCCGGGCTCGCGCTCCCACTGCCGGGACAGGCCGTCGCGGGGGGTCTGGGGGGCTTGGCCCCCGGAAAGAGGTGTGCCGTGCACGATGCGCGGGGCCTCGTTGGGGTGCAGCGCGACGGCCGCGTGCACGTTCTCGTACGCCGCCGCCGTCTCGGCCGCCCACCGGGAGCCGTTCACGTCGCAGCCGACATGCACGACCGTCGTGACTCCGACCGACGCGGCCTTGGCGAGGCCTTCCTCCACGGTGCCGGACTGCATGTCCAGGTGGGTGTGCGAGTCGGCGACCGGCACGCCGAGGGGCGGCGGCAGGGGCGGCGCGGCGTTCTTGTCGGAGGTGGGCATGCTCCGATCGTACGAGCCGTACGGGAGGGACACGCCCAGGGCCGGCTCAGCCGGCCTTGCGCCGCAGGACGCGCAGCAGGCCGGACAGGTGCCCGTGACGCTGCTCGCCGGCCGCCCCGGCCTGCCGTCGCACCGCGGCCGGCCGTTGCCGCCGTCCCGCGTCGCGCGCCGACGACACCTGGCCGGCCCGCATGATCCGCACCACCTGGCCGTCGCAGCGACGGCAGGCGGACCTGCTCGGCGGCGACGGCACGACCCGCCCGTCGGCCACGTACAGGACGAACTCGTGCCCCGCCGTCGACGTGGTGCTCCATCTCGTACGACTGCTCCCACCCGTGCCCGCATCGCATGCAGGCGAAGGAGTACGACTCGTCGACCACGGCGGTCGCCCCGTCGCGAAGGCCGGTGTGTCCTGCGATCTCACGGCGCACGCTTGGCGGCCACCACCGCGTCGAACACGACCCGCTTGGGCACTCCCGCCTCCACGGCCACCGCCGCGATGGCCTCCTTGCGCCGCTCGCCGGCGTCCTCCCGCACCCGCACCCGCCGCACCAGCTCCTCGGGGCCGACGTCCTCGGGCCCCTTGTCGGGGGCGCCCTCGACCACCACGGTGATCTCGCCGCGTACCCCCTCGCCCGCCCACTCGGCCAACTCCCCGAGCGTCCCCCGCCGTACCTCCTCGTACGTCTTCGTCAGCTCCCGGCAGACGGCCGCCCGCCGCTGCGCTCCGAACGCCTCGGCCATCGCCGTCAGCGTGTCGTCCAGACGGTGCGGTGCCTCGAAGTAGACCAGCGTCCGCCGTTCCCCGGCGGCCTCCCGCAGCCGCGACAGCCGCTCCCCCGCCTTGCGCGGCAGGAACCCCTCGAAGCAGAACCGGTCCACCGGCAGCCCCGACAGGGCCAGAGCGGTCAGCACGGCGGACGGCCCCGGCACGGCGGTGACCCGGACGTCCCGCTCCACCGCCGCCGCCACCAGCCGGTACCCCGGGTCCGACACCGACGGCATCCCGGCGTCCGTGACGAGCAGCACCCGCGCGCCGCCCACCAGCTCCTCGACCAGCTCCGGCGTACGCGCCGCCTCGTTGCCCTCGAAGTACGACACCACCCGCCCCCGGGGCGTCACGCCCAGCGCCTGGGTCAGCCGGCGCAGCCGCCGGGTGTCCTCGGCGGCGACCACGTCCGCCCGCTGAAGTTCCGCGGAGAGCCTCGGCGGCGCGTCCGCGACGTCGCCGATGGGGGTGCCTGCCAAAACAAGGGTTCCTGTCACGTTTCCATCCTCGCAGGGGCGGTCCACGGGACTCCCACAGACGGGTTCCCTACGATGGCGCGGTGACCAGTACCGCGTCCTCCACGGACACCCGGCAGGACCAGGCCT
This sequence comes from Streptomyces sp. NPDC047706, assembly GCF_043204795.1. Taxonomy (NCBI): domain Bacteria; kingdom Bacillati; phylum Actinomycetota; class Actinomycetes; order Kitasatosporales; family Streptomycetaceae; genus Streptomyces; species Streptomyces sp. NPDC047706. The sequence continues at coordinate 159,386 of NZ_JBIDCW010000014.1, forward strand.
CCCACGAGCAGCGGCCCTCGTGGCAGCAGCGGCTGCGCCGTTTCGGCTACACACCGGCCGGCTCCCGCGGCGACGTCCGGGACCGCCTCGTACCGCCGTACACCGAGCCGGGCCCACGGCTGTGGGCGGCGCTCGGCATCCGGTATCCGCTGGCCACGCGCATCGCCCGCTGGTCCGGCTGGGGCGGGCCGCTGCTGGTGACGCTGTTCGCGGGTGTGCTGCGGTTCTGGAACCTGGGCAGCCCGAAGGCGGTGATATTCGACGAGACGTACTACGCCAAGGACGCCTGGGCGCTCGTCCACCGCGGGTTCGAGGTCAACTGGGACAAGAACGTCAACGACCTCATCCTGTCCCGGGGCGGCGACGTGCCGATCCCGGCGGACGCGGCGTACGTCGTGCATCCGCCGGTCGGCAAGTACGTGATCGGGCTCGGCGAGCTGATGTTCGGGTTCGACCCGTTCGGCTGGCGGTTCATGACCGCCCTGCTGGGCACGCTGTCCGTCCTCCTGCTGTGCCGGATCGGCCGCCGCCTGTTCCGCTCCACCTTCCTCGGCTGCCTCGCGGGCGCGCTGATGGCGGTGGACGGGCTGCACTTCGTGATGAGCCGCACGGCGCTGCTCGACGGCGTGCTGATGTTCTTCGTGCTGGCGGCGTTCGGCTGCCTGCTCGTCGACCGGGACCGGGCGCGGGCGAGACTGGCCGCCGCGCTGCCCGCGGACGCCGACGGCCGGGTCCGGCCGGACGCACGGACGGCGCAGGAGACCCGCATCGGGTGGCGCCCGTGGCGGATCGCGGCGGGTCTGATGCTGGGCCTGGCCATCGGCACCAAGTGGAACGGCCTGTACATCCTGGCCGCGTTCTGTGTGATGGCGGTGCTCTGGGACGTCGCGGCCCGCAGGGTGGCGGGGGCGCGGCACCCGTACAGGGCGGTGATCCGGCGCGATCTCGGCTTGGCGTTCCTGTCGACGGTCCCGGTCGCGATCGTCACCTACGTCGTGTCCTGGACCGGCTGGATCCTCTCCCCCACCGACGGATCGGGCGGCTACTACCGCAACTGGGCGGCCACCGACGGCAAGGACAGCTCCTGGTCGTGGCTGTTCCCCGACTGGTGGCGCAGCCTGTGGCACTACGAGAGCCAGGTGTACGAGTTCCACGTCGGCCTGTCCTCGCCGCACACCTACCAGTCCAACCCGTGGAGCTGGATCGTCACCGGCCGCCCGGTGTCGTACTTCTACGAGTCCCCCGCCCCCGGCGCGGACGGCTGCCCGGTGGACGCGGGCGACAAGTGTGCGCGCGAGGTGCTGGCGCTGGGCACGCCGACGCTGTGGTGGGTGGCGTGCTTCGCGCTGCTGTACGTGCTCTGGCGCTGGTTCTTCCGCCGCGACTGGCGCGCGGGCGCCATCGCCTGCGGGATCGTCGCGGGCTATCTCCCCTGGTTCCTGTACCAGGAGCGGACGATCTTCTTCTTCTACGCCGTCGTCTTCGTGCCGTTCCTCTGCCTGGCGGTCGCGATGCTGCTCGGCGCCCTGGTCGGCCCACCCGGTTCCACCGACAGCCGCCGCGTGGCGGGAGCGACGGGAGCGGGCGTCCTGGTGCTGCTGATCGCCTGGAACTTCGTGTACTTCTGGCCCATCTACACCGGCCGGTCGATCCCGATGGACGACTGGCGGTCGCGGATGTGGCTGGACACCTGGGTGTAGCCGTACGAGCGGCTCCTAGAAATGCCGCTGGGAGTCGCAGCGCCTGGCGGTGCGGTCGAAGGCGGACTCGTAGGCGCCGCGGTAGCCCTTGCGGTAGCCGTCGCGGTAGTCACGGTTGCCTCGGTCGGTCCACGGGCGGTAGTTGTCGCGGTAGTCGCAGCTGCGGCCGTCCCTGGACCCGTCGCTCCAGCCGCGGTGGGATCCGTCCTGGTAGCCGCGCTGGAAGTCCCTGGGCGAGGTGGGTGCCAGGGTGGCGGTGGACTCCGGGGCCGCCACGGCCGCCGTTCCCTGCGCGGCGGCCTGCGCAGCCGTGGCCGACGGGAGGGCGAACGCGGTCGCCAGGGCGAGGGGCGCCACGAGCGCGACCATGATCCTTCTTGTACGCATGCCAGCCTCCTTACGGACACGAATGCGCGGAAAGGCCCGGCTTCGCGGCCGAACGGAGGGCGAGGGAAAAGGTGCACGGGCCTTCGCTTCCTTGGTACTCCCCCTCCACTTGCGTGTCCAATCGAACGCACGTAGCCCACGCCTCACAATCCGAGAAACCCGTGCCCCCTGCACCATGACTCCCGCCTAGAGTGCGGAGACCGGTGAACGGGGAGGGTCGCGTCATGCGCAAGGGGGTCAAGGCCGCCGTCGTCGGCGGTGTGTTCGCGGTGATGGTGGGAGGAGCCGGATACGGCACCTTCAACTTCGTGTCCGCGTTGAACGGTGACGGGGGAACAGCGGCCGCGGGCGAGAGCGAGCCCCTGCGTACCGGACCGCCGACCGATGCCGAGGTGCGGGAGACGGTCCGTCAGTTCTTCGCGGCCCGGGAGCAGGGACCGGGCGAGAAGGCGGCGTCGGGGCGGCGAGGCGGCGGGCCCGATCGTGGCGGCCGTCCTGCGTGCGGGTGGCTGACGTCACCCGCACAGGCGGGGACTCTAGGGTGGTGCCGTCGTTGGGGACTGTGACGACCACGAGGCCGGTACGGCCGTAAGGGCCGCGCCTCGTAAGGGGCGGGGGCCTGGGACTGCGCGGAGGATCGGGAAGCAGTGGGCAAGAGAAGGCGCGTCGCCGAGCGACGGAAGACGAGGCCCGCCGTCATCGGCGGCGTGATCGCCGTGGTCGTGGGCGGTGCCGGGATCGGCGCCTACGCGCTGTTCGGCACCGGCGCCGCGGCCGACAACAGCGCGTCCACGGCGGCCGCCGGGCGGGAGAGGCCGGTGAGGACCGGCCCGCTGTCGGCGAAGGAGGTCGGCACCGCGGCCCAGGCGTTCCTCACGGCCTGGCAGCGGGGCGAGGTGACCGGCGCGGCGGCCGCCACCGACGACGCCGCGGCGGCGAGGGCGGTGCTGGCCGCGTACGCCGAGGACGCCCACATCAAGGACCTCACGCTCACTCCGGGTGCGCGTACCGGCGACACCGTGCCGTTCACGGTGAAGGGCACGGTGGTGTACCAGGACGTCAGCAAGCCGCTGACGTACCGGAGTTCGCTGAAGGTCGTCCGCCGGGCCGCGGACGGCGAGCCGCTGGTGAGCTGGCAGCCCTCGGTCCTGCACCCCGAGCTGCGCGAGGGCGACCGGCTGGTCACCGGCGAGGCGGGCACGCCGCCGGTGACGGCGCTGGACCGGGACGGCGACGAGCTGACCACCGAGCGGTACACGTCGCTGGGGCCGGTCCTGGACGGGCTGCGCGAGAAGTACGGCAAGACGGCGGGCGGCAAGGCCGGCGTGGAACTCCGGGTGGTCCGCGGCAAGGCCTCCGGGAAGCAGAAGCTGTCCGACAAGACCGTCCTGGAGCTGAGCGAGGGCACGCCGGGCGAGGTGCGGACGACGCTCAGCGCGACCATGCAGGCGGCCGCGGAGCAGCAGGTCGGCTCACGCGCCCGTGCCTCCGTGGTCGTCCTGCGGCCCTCGACGGGCGAGATCCTGGCGGTGGCGAACTCCAACCCGAACTTCAACACCGCGTTCCAGGGATCGCTGGCGCCCGGCTCCACGATGAAGGTCGTCACCTCGTCGCTGCTCATCGAGAAGGGGCTGGCCTCGCCCGACAAGGCGCACCCGTGTCCCAAGTACTTCACTTACGGCGGCTGGAAGTTCCACAACGACGACAAGTTCGAGATCAAGGGCGGCACCTTCAAGGCGAGTTTCGCCCGGTCCTGCAACACGGCGTTCATCAGCCAGGCGCCCGAGCTGGACGACGCCGACCTGACCAAGCAGGCGCAGCAGGTGTTCGGGCTGTCGCTGAACGACTGGGCGATCGGCGTGCCCACCTTCGACGGTGCCGTGCCGGTGCAGTCGGCCGCGCCGATGGCGGCGTCGCTCATCGGCCAGGGCGGGGTGCGGATGAACCCGCTGAACATGGCGTCGGTGTCGGCGACGGTCAAGGCGGGCGTCTTCCGCCAGCCGTACCTGGTCGCCCCGTCCGTGGACGACCGCACCCTGGCCACGGCCGCCCGCACGATGTCCGCGGACACGCTGGCGAAGCTGCGCGGGCTGATGGCCTACACGGCGGCGTACGGTACGGCCGCGGAGGCGATGGCGGGGGTCACCGGCGACGTCGGCGCCAAGACCGGGTCCGCGGAGGTCGACGGGCAGAAGAAGCCCAACGGCTGGTTCACCGCGTACCGGGGAGATCTCGCGGCGGCCGGTGTGGTCCAGGCGGCCGGGCACGGCGGGGAGACGGCGGGGCCGATCGTGGCGGCGCTGCTGAAGCAGGGCGGCTGACGGCGCGCGGTCAGCTGCCGACGGGGGTAGCGGCGGCCATGTAGGTACGCCGCAGGAAGCGGATCAGCGCCTTCGTGTCGAACTGGACGACCGCGGTTCCCCGCGGGGAGTGGAACTCGATGACGGCCTGCACCCGCCCGCACGGCCACACCCGGACGTCGCCGGAGCCGGCCGGGGCGCGCAGGCCCTGTTCGAGGAGCTCCCGGGCGAAGGTCCACTCGTGCGGGCCGGGCAGGCCTATACGCACGGCGCGGGGGTCACGGTCGGGGTCGTAGCGCAGGACGACCGGAATCGCTCCTCGCTCGTCCAGCGGCTGGACATCCGTGTCCGTGACGATATGAGCGCGCGCGTACTGCTCCACTACGGACATCGGACGGCCCTTTCACCGTGCGTCACCTGAGCGGAGACCATGAATCCGCCACCCCTCCAATGTCCCATATTTCCGGGATTACGCCTGGCGGAGCGGCTTATCTCAGCTTTACAACGGGAGAGCCTCGCTCTTGCAAGTGGTTCGCATCAAGCCACATCATCGAAGCGTGCATGTACCTGACGGATTCATCGACGCGCCCACGTCCGCCGCGGCCGGAGTCGTCGCCGCCGGCGCCATCGCCGTGAGCCTGCGCGGCGCCCGCCGTGAGCTGGACGAGCGGACCGCGCCGCTGGCCGGGCTGGTGGCGGCGTTCATCTTCGCGGTGCAGATGCTGAACTTCCCGGTCGCGGCCGGGACCAGCGGCCATCTGCTCGGCGGCGCGCTCGCCGCGATACTCGTCGGCCCCTTCACCGGGGCCCTGTGCATATCCGTCGTCCTGCTCATGCAGGGCATCCTGTTCGCCGACGGCGGCCTGACGGCGCTCGGTGTGAACATCACCGACATGTCGGTGGTCGGTGTCGTCGTCGCCTACCTCGTCTTCCGCGCCCTGGTGAAGGTGCTGCCCGTCACCCGGCGGTCGATCACCGCCGCCTCCTTCGTCGCCGCGCTGGTCTCGGTGCCGGCCGCCGCCCTGGCCTTCACCGCGTTCTACGCGATCGGCGGGACCACCGAGGTCCCCGTCGGCAAGGTCGCCACCGCGATGGTCGGCGTGCACGTCCTGATCGGCATCGGCGAGGCCGTGATCACCGCGCTGACCGTCGGCGCCGTCCTCGCGGTGCGGCCGGACCTCGTGTACGGCGCCCGGGACCTGCGCCGGCCGCTGAAGCTGCGGGTCGGCGGCGAACTCGTCGACGCCCCCGCCCCCGAGGCACCCGCGCCCGCCGCCCGGACCTCGCACCGCACGCTGTGGGGCGGCGGTCTCGCCGCCTCCCTGGTCCTGGCCGGCATCGTCAGCTTCTACGCCTCGGCCAGCCCGGACGGGCTGGAGAAGGTCGCCGAGGACAAGGGCTTCGCCGAGTCCGCCGAGGAACACCACAACGCCGGCTCCCCGCTCGCCGACTACGGCGTCAAGGACGTCGACGACGCCCGGCTCTCCGGCGGCCTCGCCGGTGTGATCGGCGTCGGCGTGACCGTCGTCGCGGGCAGCGCGGTGTTCTGGACGGTGCGCCGGCGCCGTACGGACGAGACGGACGGCGTCTCGCCCACGAGCACGAACGTCTGACATGGGTGCGGGGCACGCCCACAAGCTCTACCGGCGCACCTCGTCACCCGTGCACGCCCTGCCGCCGCACACCAAGCTCGCGGCCACGTTCGCCTTCGTGGTGGTCGTGGTGTCCACCCCGCGCGAGGCTGTGTGGGCCTTCGGGGCGTACGCCGGGCTGCTGGCGGTGGTGGCCGGGCTCGGGCGCGTCCCCCCGCTCTTCCTGCTGAAACGGCTGCTGATCGAGGCGCCGTTCGTCGCGTTCGCGGTGCTGCTGCCGTTCGTGGCGCAGGGCGAGCGGGTCGAGGTGCTGGGCATGTCGCTGAGCGTCAGTGGCCTGTGGGGGGCCTGGAACGTGCTCGCCAAGGGCACCCTGGGCGTCGCCGCGTCCGTGCTGCTGGCCGCCACCACCGAGCTGCGCGAGCTGCTGCTCGGCCTGGAACGGCTGAAGCTGCCGCCGCTGCTGGTGCAGATCGCGTCCTTCATGATCCGGTACGCCGATGTCATCACCGACGAGATGCGGCGGATGCGGATCGCCCGGGAGTCGCGCGGGTTCGAGGCGCGCGGTCCGCGGCACTGGGGGGTGCTCGCCAAGTCGTCGGGCGCGCTGTTCATCCGGTGCTACGAGCGCGGCGAGCGGGTCCATCTGGCGATGGTGAGCCGGGGGTACAGCGGTGTGATGCCGACGATCGACGAGGTGACCGCGTCCCGGGCGCAGTGGTCGTACGCCCTCGCCCTGCCGTGTGCCGCCCTGGTCGTCTGTCTGCTGGGATGGGTGCTGTGACGGAAGCTTCCCTGGAGGTCCGCGGCCTCGCGTTCGCCTACCCCGACGGCCATCAGGCCCTCTTCGGCGTGGACTTCCGCGTCGGGCGTGGCGAGCGGGTCGCGCTGCTCGGGCCGAACGGCGCCGGGAAGACCACCCTCGTGCTCCACCTCAACGGCGTCCTCGGCGGGGGCGCGGGCTCGGTGCGGGTCGCCGGGCTGCCCGTGGACCGCACGCACATGGCCGAGATCCGGCGCAAGGTCGGGATCGTCTTCCAGGACCCCGACGACCAGCTCTTCATGCCGACCGTCCGCGAGGACGTGGCCTTCGGGCCGGCGGCGGCCGGGCTGAAGGGGCAGGAGCTGCGGGCCCGGGTGGAGCGGGCGCTGGAGCAGGTCGGGATGGCCGGGTTCCAGGACCGTCCGCCGCATCACCTGTCCTTCGGGCAGCGGCGCCGGGTGGCCGTGGCGACCGTGCTCGCCATGGAGCCGGAGATCCTGGTCCTGGACGAGCCGTCGTCCAACCTCGACCCCGCCTCGCGGCGGGAACTCGCGGACATCCTGCGCGCGCTGGACGTGACCGTGCTGATGGTCACCCACGACCTGCCGTACGCCATGGAACTCTGCCCGCGCGCGCTGATCCTCAGCGAGGGCGTGATCGCGGCGGACGGGCCGACCGGCGACCTCCTCGGCGACGACGCCCTGATGCGCGCCCACCGTCTGGAGCTGCCCTTCGGCTTCGACCCGCGCTCGGTGACGACACGCGGGTGAGGCGGGGCCGCTCGCGTCACCCCGGGGCGCTACCCCTGGTAACAAGGCCGCCCCACCGGCCAGTACCTTGTGCACGAAGTAGTTGCCGGGTTCACGTTTCCTGCCTGGGGAGGCCAGCCTTGACCGACGGCACCGCCGCCGAGACCCGCCCGCGGAAGATCATGTATGTCGCCGAAGCCACCTCGCACGGCGGCCGCGAGGGCTATGTCACCAGCCAGGACGGGCAGATCGAGCTGAAGGTGGCGATGCCGCCGGAGCTGGGCGGCGACGGCAACGGCACCAACCCGGAGCAGCTGTTCGCGGCCGGGTACAGCACCTGCTTCCACAACGCGCTGATCCTGGTCGGCAACCGGTCCGGCTACGACCTAACCGGTTCCACGGTCGCCGCGAAGGTCGGCATCGGCCCCAACAGCCGGCGCGGCTACGGTCTCGCCGTCGCCCTGAGCGTCTCGCTGCCGGTCCTGGACGCGGACGTCGCCGCCAAGCTGGTGGACGAGGCCCACGAGGTGTGCCCGTACTCCAACGCCACCCGCGGCAACGTCGAGGTCACGATCCTGCTGGGCTAGGGGCGGGCGGAGGAATCGCGGGCTCTCCGTGTGCGTTGCACCCACCGTCGCAGGTGTGTGAAGGGAACGGAGTGCGGACGTGGACGTGAACGGCACAGTGGCCGAGGGCTTCGAGCCGGTCAGGGATGCGTTCGCCAGGAACTTCGAGGCGCTCGGCGACCGCGGGGCCGCCGTGACCGTCTACCGGGACGGGCACAAGGTCGTCGACCTGTGGGGCGGCACGAAGGACGTCGACGGCACCGCGCCCTGGGAACACGGCACGGCGCAGATCGTGCGCTCGGCGACCAAGGGCGTCGCCGCCGCCGTACTCCTGCTGCTGCACCAGCGGGGTGAGCTGGACCTGGACGCGCCGGTCGGTGAGGTGTGGCCGGAGTACAAGGCGGCGGGCAAGGAGCGGACCCTCGTACGGCATCTGCTCGCGCACCGGGCCGGGGTGCCGGCGCTCGACCGGCCGCTGACCGTGGCCGAGGCCGCCGACCCCGACCTCGGCGCCGCCGCGGTGGCCGCGCAGGCACCGGCGTGGGAGCCGGGGAGCGCCCACGGGTATCACGCCCAGACCTACAGCTGGCTGGTCGCCGAAGTGGTACGGCGGGTCAGCGGGCGCTCCGTCGGCGAGTGGATCGCCGAGGAGATCGCCGGGCCGGTCGGCGCCAAGCTGTGGCTCGGGCTGCCGGACCGGGAGGCGGCGCGCGTGGGGCGGGTCGGCAAGGTCGAGGGCCCGGACGCGGCGAACGGGCTGCGGACGCGGCCCAAGCGGGCGGTGTCCGACGCCTACGCCGACCCGGACTCCCTCACCCGCCGCGCCTTCGGGGCGATCTCGCCGGCGCCCGACGAGAACGACCCCGTCTACCGGTCCGCCGCCCTCGCCGCCTCCAACGGCATCGCGACGGCCGACGGACTCGCCCGCTTCTACGCCTCGCTGATCGGTGCGGTGGACGGCGGGACACGGCTGTTCACGCCCGGGACGCTGGAACTGGCGCGCGCGGAACAGTCGGCGGGGCCGGACCGGGTGCTCGTCGTCGGCACGCGCTTCGGGCTCGGCTACATGCTGCACGGCAGCGCGTCCCCGCTGCTGTCCGGCACCTCCTTCGGCCACCCCGGCCGCGGCGGCGCGCTCGGCTTCGCGGACCCCGGGTCGGGGATCGCCTTCGGCTATGTCACCAACGGCTTCCGCAAGAGCGTCACCGCGGACCCCCGGGCCCAGGCACTGGTGCGGGCGCTGCGCGGTGTGCCGGCCGGCTGAGCGGCTACCGCAGGGCTGCTCCGGGCCGGCCGCCGTCCGCGAGGGCGCGGCGGTACCAGGGGGCGCACTCCTTGAACGCCGCGGCGAACGGGGCGCCGGGGCCGGTGGTCAGCCGTGACCACAGGGCGGCGCTGTCGTACCAGCGGTCGACGGCGACCAGCTCCAGCGGACGCCGGGCGCCAGAGCCGTGGGCGTCGAGCCGGCGCAGTGCCTCGTCGAGACCGAGGTCGCCGGACGGCAGGGGCAGCTCCAGGGCCCCGCAGACGGTCGTGACGAGTTCGCGCAGGGTCACGGGCTCGGGGTGCGCCGCGTGCAGCACACCGGCGCCCGGCGCCCGGGGCGCGAGGGCCAGCTCGGCCAGGGCACGCGCCAGGACGGGGGCCGGGATCAGGGAGAGGCGGGAGCCCGCGCCGTCCACCCAGTGCGGCAGGCGGCGCAGCAGCTGGACGATGCCGGGCACGACCCAGGCGTCGCCCTCGCCGTAGACGAGGTACGGGCGGACGACGGTGCCCCCGGCGGCCAGCACCAGCCGTTCACCGGCGAGGCGGGTACGGCTGGTCGGGGTCACCGGCGCCTCGGCGATCCGGCCCTCGGGCTCGCCGCGGTGCGGTCCGTCGCCGTACACGGCGGCGGTGCCGAGCTGCACGATCCGGCGTACGCCCGCCCTGGCCGCCTCGGCGAGCAGGGCGCGGGTGCCCTCCTCGTTGACGGTCCGGCACTCCTCGGGGGTGCCTGCGATGCGGGCGGCGAGATGCAGGACGGTGCCGACGCCCTCGCACACGCCGTGCAGCGAGGCCGGGTCGGCGAGGTCGCCGTACACGGTCTCCAGCTCGGCGCCGGTGGCGCCGGGACCGGGGCGGCGGTGGGTGAGCAGCCGGAGGGCGGGGCCGTGCGGGGCGGCGGAGGCGGTCCGGAGCAGGGGTACGACGTGGGAGCCGATGAAACCGGTGCCACCGGTCACCAGGATGCGTTCGGGGCTCAAGTGCGGGCTCAAGTGCGGCCTTCCGCGGGGGTCGGTGAGCTGGACGAGTCCTCAGGTGCGTCGCGTCGGCTTCGTCGCGTCCGCTTCGTCGCGTCACCTTTCTACACCGGCGGTCCGGTGGGCAAGGGGACTTGAGCGGGGCGGGTGCCGCCGCCCGTCGGTGGCGGCACGCCCGCGTGCGGGTGCGCCCTACACGGACGCCGTCGCGGCCTGTCCGCGCCCGGCGTGGGTGAGCAGGTCGTCGAGGGTGGCGGCGAGTTCGCTGACCGACTGCTCGCGCAGGAGGTGGTGGGTGGGCACCGGGATCCGCAGGGCGTTCTCCAGCCTGCGCTGGAAGGCCAGGGCGGTGAGGGAGTCGATGCCCTGGGCGTAGAGCGGGCGGTCGCGGTGGATGCGGTGGGCGGGCGGGACGTCGAGGTACGTCTCCAGGGTGCGGCAGACGAACGCCTCGACGGCCCGCAGCCGTTCCTCGCCGGTGGCGGTGCGCCAGGAGCCGGGGTCCGGGGCCGGGACGGGAGTCGGTGACACGGTGTCGTCCTTCCGGGGTGTGGGAGCGGTGCGCGGACGGGGCTGGGAGCTGCGCAGGGCGGTGGGCGCGGGACCCGGGCGCGGTCCGGCTCCGTCGGACCACACCAGGTGGAAGCGCCAGCGGCTGATCCGCCAGCCGTCCGGGGTGCGGACGGTCTCGCCCTCGCTGTAGCCGCCGATGTCGAAGCGGCCGCCGGGGTCGGGGCCGTCGTCGTGGTGGACGTGCGAGGCGAGGATGTGGACCCGGACGCGGGCGGTGTCGCCGTCCAGCGCGATGCCGTAGTTGGAGGCCAGATGGTGGGTGCGGGCGAAGCGTGACTTGCGGTCGAAGTGGAAGGCGGCGGCGGTGTCCAGGCCGCGCACCGTGCCGACCGGGAACTCCAGCCGGCAGTCGTCCGTGAAGACCGTGCGGGGCCAGCTCTCGTCGTACCCGTGGGCGTCCTGGGCGTCGAGCAGGGTGACGTAGCGGTCGACGAGGCCGGTGATCTCGGCCCGGTCGGCCAGTTCACGCAACCGCCCCCGCAGGTCGTCGAGTTCGGCCCGCGGGAGGGTGACGGTGTCGGTCTGTCCGTGGTGCGGGGAGGTCATGGGGAACAAGCTCCGTTTCGGCAGCGCCCCTTGACGAGGGGGCGATCGACGGCACCTGGGGCGGAGCTCCTACGCCGCCCGGCTGCCCGACACCCGCCACCCCCGTGGGTCGCGGTGCGCCGGGACGCGTTCCGGGCGGCGCCAGGCCGCCGTGGGGGTGGGGGCCTGCTCCTGCAGGCCGGGGCCGGCCGCCGCGAGCGCGGCGGCGCGGGAGAGCAGCACACTGGTCAGGGCCGCGAGTTCGGCCGGTGTCGCGGTGCCCTTGACGACCTTGATGACCAGCGCGTCCCGCGTGCTCACTGCGGCGGGTTGCCGTGCTTGCGGCACGGCAGGTCGGCCTGCTTGCTGCGCAGCATCGACAGGGCGCGGACGAGGGCCCCGCGGGTGTCCCGGGGGTCGATCACATCGTCGATCAGGCCGCGTTCGGCGGCGTAGTAGGGGTGCATCAGCTCCGCCTGGTACTCCTTGATCTTCTGGGCGCGGGTCGTCTCCGGGTCGTCCGAGCCGGCGATCTCCCGGCGGAAGATGACGTTCGCCGCGCCCTCCGCGCCCATCACCGCGATCTCGTTGGACGGCCAGGCCAGTGCCAGGTCGGTGCCGATGGACCGGGAGTCCATCACGATGTACGCGCCGCCGTACGCCTTGCGCAGCACCAGCGAGATGCGCGGCACCGTGGCGTTGCAGTAGGCGTACAGCAGCTTGGCGCCGCGCCGGATGATCCCGTTGTGCTCCTGGTCGACGCCCGGCAGGAATCCCGGCACGTCGATCAGCGTGACGATGGGGATGTTGAAGGCGTCGCAGAACTGCACGAACCGCGCCGCCTTCTCGCTGGCGTCGATGTCGAGCACCCCGGCGTAGGAGGCCGGCTGGTTGGCGACGACTCCGACGACCTCGCCGTCCAGCCGGGCCAGCGCGCACACCACGTTGGTCGCCCAGCCGGGGTGGACCTCGAAGTGGTCGCCGTCGTCGACGATCTCCTCGATGACCGTCCGGATGTCGTACACCCGGCTCGGGTCGCCGGGCACGATGTCCAGCAGCCGGTCGGTGCGCCGGTCGGCCGGGTCGGCGCTCGGCATCCTGGGCGGCAGGTCACGGTTGTTGGCCGGCAGCAGGGAGAGCAGGTGGCGCACGTCCTCCATGCAGGCGCGGACGTCGTCGTAGGCGAAGTGGGCGACACCGGAGGTGGTGGCGTGCACGTCGGCTCCGCCGAGGTCGTTCTGGGAGATCTCCTCTCCGGTGACCGCCTTGACCACGTCGGGCCCGGTGATGAACATCTGGGCGATGTCGCGGACCATGAAGACGAAGTCGGTCAGGGCGGGGCTGTAGGCGGCGCCGCCCGCACAGGGGCCGAGCATCACGCTGATCTGCGGGATGACGCCGGACGCGCGGGTGTTGCGCTGGAAGATGCCGCCGTAGCCGGCCAGCGCGCTGACGCCCTCCTGGATCCGGGCGCCCGCGCCGTCGTTGAGCGACACCAGCGGCGCGCCTGCCGCCATGGCCATGTCCATGATCTTGTGGATCTTCTGGGCGTGTGCCTCACCGAGGGCTCCGCCGAAGATCCGGAAGTCGTGCGCGTAGACGAAGACCGTACGGCCGTGGACCGTGCCCCAGCCGGTGATCACACCGTCGGTGTAGGGACGCTTCTTCTCCAGGCCGAAGCCGCTGGCCCGATGCCGGCGCAACATCTCGACCTCGGTGAACGACCCCTCGTCAAGCAGGAGTTCGATGCGTTCGTGGGCGGTGAGCTTGCCCTTGGCGTGCTGCCGTTCGGTGGCCAGCGGATCGCCGTGCCGGGCGGCCTGCTTGATCAGGCTCAGCTCCTCCAGCCGCTCCGCGGCGCTCCACTGACCGCGGTGCTCACGGTCGTGCAGGCTGGGCCGTTCGGCGGCCGGGGCCCCGGGGTGATCGGATTTCTGATCGGTCGTCATGGGTGGGTCTCACGCTCCCCAGTCGTGTTCCTGCGTGGTCATGCCGCCGCCGTCCAGGTCCACCGTCCCGCCGGCGTACAGCGCGACGGGCGGCACCCAGCGCACGGTGACCCGGTCCGGGGGTCCGCCCAGCACGGCGACGGCGGCGTTGTGGCGCGGCCCGGACGGCAGGTCCAGCAGCGTCCAGCCGGACGGGCGGCGGCGCCGGTCGGCCCCCAGATAGTCCTGGCCCGGGTCGCGGGACAGGCCGGTGCCCAGCGCCTTGAGGTAGGCCTCCTTGCGGGTCCACATCCGCCCGAAGAGCTCACGCCGCTCCTCGACGGGCAGGTCCGCCAGCTCCTGCTGCTCCCCCGGGTGCAGCGCCGGGGCGCACACCTCGACCGTCTCGTCCCTCGGCAGCCGCTCCACGTCGGCGCCGAGCACGGTGGCGGCGACGGCGACGACGGCCACGCCGTGGCTGTGCGCCAGGGAGAAGTGCAGCGGCGGGTCGGGGTGGGCGACCGCGGGCCGTCCGTGCGGTTTGCCGCAGCCCGGGCAGGGCTCCCGGACGAACGGCACCTCGCGCGGCGCCAGCCCCAGATAGGCGCCGAGCAGCCGGCGCAGCGCCACATGCGCGGAGGCGTACGTGATGCCGTCCGTGGGACGTACGAAGGAGGCGGTGCGCCGGCGTTCCGCGTCGTCCAGCTCGGACAGGTCCAGCAGCTCGGCCGCCGTCTCCAGCTTGGGCCGGCGCACCAGCCACACGTCGAGCTGCCCCGGGGCCGGCAGCCGCGTCCTCGCGGTCTCGGGTCCCTCGCGGACCACCAGCTCCGGGATCACGTCGCGCCCGGCCGGTCGTGCGAGACCAGGTGGACGCCCTGCCCGCCGCGTTTGTGCGGGCTGTCCCCGGGGCCGAGCTGCCCGGACAGGCACTCGATGAGTTCGGCGGCGCTGTTGGCGCGCAGCAGCATGTTGAGGTTGACGTCGAGGTGGAGGGCCGCCTCCATCCGGCGCTGGAGTTCGAGGCCGTTGATCGAGCCGATGCCGAGGCTGTTCATCGGCCGCCCCTCGGTGTCGATGGTGTGCGGCGGCACCCGCAGCACCCGGGCGAGTTCGGCCCGTACGTACGCGTCGATCAGCCGGACCCGCTCTCTCTCGCCGCAGGCGGCCAGGTGGGCCGGGTCCGGGGGGGCGACGTCGACGACGGTGTCCTGCGCGAACTCGTAGTCCAGGTCGTCGAAATCGTCGAGGTCGTCGAAGACCCAGGTCTTCGTTGTCTGGTCCATGGGCGTGCCCCGTCGGGAGTGGGTGGCTGGAGGGAAGGGCGGGCGGGTTGGTCCGGGACGGCTCAGCGGCGCCCGAGGCCGGTGAGGCCGACGAGGATGCCGAGTCCGCCGAGTGCGGCCACGAGGATCAGCGCGGGACGGCAGGCCTCCACGGCCTCGGCCACGGTGGCGCCGGGGGCCGCGGTCGAGGCGAGCAGCGCGGCGACGGCCGCGACCGCGAGAGCGGCGGCCAGCTGGACGGCCGTCTGGTACTGGCCGCTCGCAGCCGCCCGGTCGGCGGGGCCGAGACCCGAGGTCGCCTGCATGTTCAGCGCGGCGAAGGACAAGACGAAGGCGGCGCCGGCCAGCAGCAGCGTCGGCAGCAGCCGGGCGGGGTAGTCCAGCGGGCCGGCGGGCCCGAGCTGGAGCAGGTACCCGGCGAACGCGCAGGCGGCCCCGGCCACGATCAGCCGGGGTGCGCCGAAGCGGGCGACCAGGCGCCCGGAGGCGAGCGCGGTGAGCGCGGGCGGGGCGGCGGCCGGGACCAGGGCCAGCGCGGCCGTCGACGGCGACCAGCCGGCGACGGTCTGCATCTGGTACGTCAGCACGAACAGCAGCCCCAGATAGGAGCCGTTGAGGCAGGCCGCGCCGAGCGCCGAGCGGATCAGCGCGGCGTCGCGCAGTGGTTTCACCAGGGGGTCGGGCGTGGTGCGTTCGACGACCGCGAAGGCCACGAGCAGCAGCACGGCGGCGGTGAGCGGCACCGCGGCCCCGGCACCGGTCCAGCCGTGCGCGGGCACGGCGCCGATGCCGTGGACGAGGGCGAGGAGCGCCGCGGTGAAGGTGACGGCGCCGGCGAGGTCGTAACGGCGTGGGGTGGCGCCCGCGGCGGTGCGCTCCTCGTCGGGGATCAGCTTGAGGCCGAGGGCGAAGAGGATCAGCACGACCGGGGCCGGGAACGCGAAGGACAGCCGCCAGCTGATCTCCGTGAGCCAGCCGGACAGCAGCAGGCCGGCGGTGAAACCGCCGGCACCGAACAGGGCGTAGACGGACACCGCCCGGTCGCGGGGCGGGCCCTGCGGGAAGGCGGTGGCGATGATGGCGAGGCCGGTGGGGGCGGTCAGCGCCGCGCAGAAGCCCTTGACAAGGCGGGTGGCGACGAGCAGCGCCGGTTCCTGGGCGAGCGCGCTGAGGGCGGAGGCGGCGGCGAAGGCGAGCAGCGCCGCCAGGTAGACCCGGCGGCGGCCCAGCAGGCCCACCACGCGGGCGCCGAACAGCAGCAGGCCGCCGAAGCCGACGGCGAAACCGGTCATCGCCCAGTGCACGCCGGTCAGGGGCAGCCCGAGGCCGGTGCCGATCGAGGGCAGCGCCACGACCGCGACGGACACCTCGAGCGCGTCGATGAGCATGTTCCCGGCGAGCACGAGCAGGAGCCCCCACAGCCGGGGGCTCCACCGCGCGTCCCCGGTACCGGCCTCGGCCGCGGGGTGCGTCCTGGTCACGGCGTCACCCCAGGAGGGTGCCGCCGCTCGCGTCGACGAAGGAGCCGGTGACCCAGCGGGCATCGTCGGAGACGAGGAAGGCGACCACGTCGGCGACGTCCTGCGGTTCGCCGACCCGGTTGAAGGTGGACAGCGCCGACATCGCCTCGACGGCCTCGGGGATGTCGAACAGCGGGTTGCCGTTGCGGGTGATGCCGGGGGCGACGCTGTTGACGGTGATGCCGCGCGGGCCGAGGGCCTTGGCGTAGTGCAGCGCGAGCTGTTCGACGGCGCCCTTGCTCATCGCGTAGGCGATCTCGTCGGGGTTGGCGAACCGGGTCAGACCCGAGGAGATGTTCACGATCCGCCCGCCGTCGGGCATGTTCGTCAGGGCCCGCTGGACGAGGAAGAACGGCGCCCTGGCGTTGACGGCGAAGATCCGGTCGAACATGTCCGGCGTGGTGTCCTCGGGCTTGACCCCGCCCATCACACCGGCGTTGTTGACCAGGATGTTCAGCTCGGTGGAGCCGGTGCGCTCCTTCAGGCCCTGCTCCAGGGCGAGGAACAGCTCGTGCACGTCGCCGGGGGTGCCGAGTTCGGCGCGTACGGCGAACGCCCGGCCGCCGTCCCGCTCGATGCCGGCGACCACCTCGGCGGCCGCGTCCTCGCTGGTGCCGTAGTGCACGGCGACCAGCGCGCCGTCGCGGGCGAGCCGCTCGGCGGTGGCCCGGCCCATGCCTCGGCTGGCGCCCGTGACGAGCGCCGTCCTGCCGCTCAGGTTGCCCATCTTCCTTCTCCTGACGTCGTGGTGTCGGTGGGGGTGGGGGTGGGGGTGGGGGTGACTGGGGTGCAGGGGTGCGGTGCGCGTTCCCGGCGTGAACCAGCGGGCGAGCGCCGCTTCCAGGCCGTCCGGGGTGTCGCCGGCCCAGGCGATGTGCCCGTCGGGCCGTACGAGGAGGGCGGCCACGCCGGGAGTCGCACCGCCGGGAGCGGGGCGTGCGCCCACGGTGTCGACGGCCCCGGACCACGGCCGCGCCGCCTGCGCGAACGGCTCCGCCACCCCGGTCAGGACGAGCAGCACGCCGCGCGCCTCGCGGAGCAGGTCCAGGGTGGAGCGCGGCCCGGTGGCGCCGGCGAGTTCCGCGTCGGGCAGCCGCGTCCCGACGGGCCCGGTGCCCGTGCCGTACCGCACGTCCAGGCCGCTGATCGTGCCCGCCAGATGCGCCCGCACCCGCTCGTACGACGTCAGCTCGCCGATCACCGAGCGCAGCGCCTCCACCTCCGGCCCGCCCAGCAGCAGCCGGGCCTGGGCGCGGATGTGGGACAGGACCCGGCGTCCGACCGCGTGGCGTTCCTCGTGGTAGGTGTCGAGCAGTCCCCCGGGGGCGCGCCCGCGTACGGTCGCCGCCAGTTTCCAGCCGAGGTTGACGGCGTCCTGCAGGCCGAGGTTGAGGGCCTGGCCGCCGATCGGCATCTGCTGGTGGGCGGCGTCCCCGGCGAGCAGCACGCGGCCGGCGCGGTAGCGCTCGGCCTGCCGGGAGGCGTCGCCGAAGGAGTTGACCCACAGCGGGGTGCCGTGGGCGATGTCCTCGCCGGTGACCTCGCGCCAGGCGGCGACGATGTCGGCGAAGCGTGCCTCGCCGGACCGCGGCGGGGAGCCGAACCGGTGGACCATCACGCGCGTCACGCCGTCGCCGCGCCGGGCGGCGATGGCGAGCCCCTTCGGCAGCCGCTGGAACCGCCGGCCCGGGATCTCGATGCCGGCGACGTCGGCGCGGATCAGCTCCCGCTCGGCGTCGCTGCCGGGGAAGGCGACGCCCGCGAGCCGCCGTACCGCCGACCGCTCGCCGTCGCAGCCGACGGCGTACCGCGCGGTCAGCGTCACCGGCCGCCCGGCGTGCCGGGCCGTCACCGTCACCCGCTCCTGGTCCTGGGTCAGTTCGACGACCTCGTGGCCGCGCAGGACGCGGGCGCCGAGGCGGGCCGCGCGGGCGCCGAGGAGTTCCTCGGTGCGCACCTGCGGCACCTTCCACTGCCCCGGCCAGGGGCTGGGCAGCGTGAGGTCCAGCGGCAGCCCGCCGAAGTGGCCGCGCGGCTCGTGCGGCGGCAGCGGGTCGCCGAACCCGTCCGGCCCGTCGAGCAGTCCGCGCTGCTTCAGGATCTCCATGGTCCGCGCGTGCAGCGTGGAGGCCCGCGACTGCGTGGTGGCCGCGTCGAGGCGTTCCAGTACGGTCACCTCGGCGCCGCCGAGCCGCAGTTCCCCGGCGAGCATCAGCCCTACGGGTCCGGCGCCGACCACGATGACGTCCGTATCGACCGCGTCGGCGCCGGACACGGTCAGCGCCTCGCTTCGGCGTACGCCTTGGCGTGGCCCAGGGTGGCCCGGCTGTTGGTGCTCAGCGCCGAGCGCACGTACTCCCGGGCCTCGGCGACGCCCGCCCCGGGACCGAGGATCTTCTCGATGTTCTCCGGGCGCAGCACGACGGTGTGCTGCGAGGAGGCGGTGCTGCCGGTGCCGTGGTCGGTGAACGTCCAGTAGCCGGTGTGCAGGTTCATCAGCGCCGGCAGCGTGGTCTGCTTGTAGGCGATCCTGCGGCCCTGAAGGCACACCCGGTAGGAACGGGTGGTGTGCGTGGAGCCGTCCTTGGCGCGGGTGTCCATCTCCAGGGTCTGCAGCCCCGGGGTGTCCTCGGTGAGCCGGACGGTCGCCACGTGCGGCAGCCGCTCGGACCACAGGCCGGCCTCGTTGACGAAGTCGTAGACGTCCTTGGCGGACCCCTCCACCTCGACGGTGTCCTCGAAGGAGAACGTCAGCTCCGCGGAGGCGGCGGCCAGTTCGACGTTGGTCTTCAAAGCCGCCAGTTCCGAGCGGGAGTTGCGGTCCACGGCCTCGTCGATCCACGTAAGGCTCGCCGGGTCGTCGTCGACGGCCGTGTAGTCGTGCAGCAGCCGCACGCGCGAGGTGCCCTCACCCTGCGGCTCGATGATCCAGGTGCCGCCCATGGAGGCGACCGGCGGGGTGGAGACCTGCTGGCGGAAGGTGATCCGCAGGGCCCCCGGGTCCAGCACGCGGCGCGAGGTCCAGTTCTTGGGCTCGCCGTTGGCGGTCGCCCAGATCCGGATCAGCTCCTCGTCCCCGGAGCGCTCCAGGTGGTCGACGTAGATGGTCGGGGGGAAGATCCGCGGCCAGTTCGCCACGTCGGCGATCAGCCGGTAGACGTCGGCGGCCGGCGCGGAGATCGTGATCTCGTGCTCGACTTCCCGCAGCTCGGATGCGGACATGCGTGAACTCCTCGGAAGGGTACGGGTGGCGGGCGGGTCAGAAGTTGCCGAGGCCGCCGCAGACGTTCAGGGCCTGGGCCGTGATGGAGGCGGCGGTGTCGGACGCGAGGTAGCCGACCAGCCCGGCGACCTCCTCGGGGGTGGAGTAGCGGCCGAGCGGGATCTTCGCCGTGAACTTCTCCATGATGGCGTCCTCGCTGGTCTCGTACGCCGCCGCGTAACCGGCGCGGACCCGCTGCGCCATGGGCGTCTCGACGTAGCCCGGGCAGACCGCGTTGACGGTGATGCCGGTGGGGGCGAGTTCGTTGCCGAGGGCCTTGGTGAAGCCGACGACGCCGTGCTTGGAGGCGGAGTAGGGGGCGCCGAGGACCACGCCCTGCTTGCCGGCCGTGGAGGCGATGTTGATGATCCGGCCGCGGTCCCTGTGCCGCATGCCGCCCGTGGTGAGCACCGCGCGGGTGAGCCGGAAGACGCTGTTGAGGTTGGTCTCGACGACGTCGTACCAGAGCTCGTCGTCGATGTCGGCGGTGACGCCGCCGCCGGACCGGCCCGCGTTGTTGACCAGGACGTCGACGGTGCCGAAGCGGTCGACGGCGGCCTGCACGAAGTTCTCGATGGACAGTGCCGAGCGCACGTCGAGGGTGGCACCGTCGACGTCGAGGCCCTCGGCGGTCAGCTCCTTGACGGTCCGGGCGACGTTGCCGGCGTCGCGGGAGCCGAGGAAGACGCGGTGGCCCTGCTGGGCCAGCAGCCGCGCGACCGCGAGGCCGATTCCGCTGGTGGCGCCGGAGACGAGGGCGACCCGCTCGTGCTTGTCGGACATGTCTGCTGCTCCCTTGTGGGCGGGTGGTCGGGCGGGTGTTCGGGCGGGTGAAGGGCGTGCGCCGGTGCCCCGCTCGGGGACGGGCACCGGCGCACGGGGCGGGCTGTTCCGGCGGCGGTGCCGCGCGGGTTCAGGCGGCCCGCGCCGACTCGGCGAGCTGGGCGTTGACGAGCTCCAGCAGGGCGCGCGGCGTCCTCGCCTCGGTGACCACGCCGTCGTCGAGGGAGATGCCGTAGTCGCGCTCTATGCGGCCGCAGGTCTCCAGGATGGCCAGCGACTCGTAGCTGAGCTCCTCGAAGTCGGTGTCGAGGATGTCGCCGTCCAGGTCGATGTTCTCGTCCGCCCCGGCGGACTCCAGGAGGATGCGCTTGAGGTCGTCGAGGGTGAAGGACTGGGTGGGCACGGGAGGTTCCTCTCGTCTGAGTGGTGCGGGGACGTGCGGACGCCCGCGGCCCGGACCGGCGTGGGAGAGACGGACGGACCGGGCGCGCGGGCGCGTTCAGGGGCGGTGCGGAGACGCCGCGCGGCGGGCGCCCGGCGCCTTCCGGGCAACCGGAGGCGACCGGGGCGAGGAACGCCGCCGCGACCCGGGCGCGGCCGCATTCGCCGGCGGCGGACGAGGACAGGGCGGTGCGGCATGCGGCGGGGCCGCTCCGCCGGCGGGCGACGACGCCACGCCGACCGCCGGACGGCCTACGCGGCCGTGACCACCGTCGCCGCCTCGCGCTCGGCGTGGTGGCGGCGAGGACCGGCCAGGTGCTGCGCGCCACGGGGCGGGACACCGGAGCGGACCGCGCAGAGAGCGCCGGACAGATCCCCCGGCACCCGCGTGCGGCACCCACCCCGGCGGCACCCACCCCGCAACCGCCGGACGGCCTACGCGGCCGTGACCACCGTCGCCGCGTTGAAGCCGGCGTGGCCGCGGGCGAGGACCAGCGCGGTGCGGACCTCCGTGACGCGTGCCTCGCCGGTGACCAGGTCGAGGTCGTAGGAGGCGTCGGGGTGCACGTGGGTGGTGGCCGGCACGACGCCGTCCCGGATGGCGAGCAGGGCGGTGGCCACGTCGAGGGGGGCGGCGCCCGAGTACAGGCGGCCGGTCATCGTCTTGGGGGCGGTGACCATGACGCCGTGCGGCCCGAACACCTCGTTCAGCGCGTCCGCCTCGATCCGGTCCAGCTCGGGCACGGCCGCCGCGTCGGCGAACACGACGTCGACGTCACCGGCGTCCACGCCCGCGTCGGCGAGGGCGAGTTCGACCGCCTTGCGCAGGCCGGGCGGGCGGCCGCTGCCGGGCGCCGGGTCGAAGGTGGCCCCGTAGCCGGCGATCTCGCCGTACACCCGCGCCCCGCGCCGGGCGGCGGCCTCGGCGGACTCCAGGATCAGGATGGCGCCGCCCTCACCGGGCACGTGACCGGCGGCGGCCGCGTCGAAGGGCAGGTAGGCCGCGTCGGGCTCCTCCCCCTCGGACAGCCGTCCGCTCGCCAGCTGGGCGACCCAGCCCCAAGGGCAGATCGCGGCGTCGATCGATCCGGAGACGATCAGCTGGGTGCCCTTGCGGATCTGCCGCCGGGCGTGGGCGATCGCGTCAAGACCGCCGGCCTGGTCGGAGACCAGCACGCCGCTCGGTCCCTTCATGCCGTTGCGGATGGAGATCTGGCCGCTGTTGACGGCGTAGAACCAGGCGAAGGACTGGTACGCCGAGACGTACTGGCTGCCCTGGCTCCACAGCTTCTGCAGCTCGCCCTGGCCGAACTCGAAGCCGCCGGAGGAGCTGGCGGTGACCACGCCCATGTCGTACGCGGGCAGCTCGGCGGGTGTGACGCCCGCGTCGGCCAGCGCCCAGTCGGTGGCGACCAGGGCGAGGCGGGTCATGTGGTCGGTCTGCGCGAGCAGCCGGCTGGGCAGGTGGTCGGCGGCGCTGAAGCCGGGTACCTGGCCGGCGAGCTTCGCCGGGTAGCCGGTGGGGTCGAAGCGGGTGATGCGGCCGATGCCGCTCTTGCCCGAGCGGGTGGCCGCCCAGTAGTCGGTGGTACCGAGGCCGTTGGGGGCGGCTATGCCGAGCCCCGTGACGACGGTGCGCGTCGCGGCCGTGCTCATGCCGCGCTCCTCTCCGGTCGGGCGACCACCATCGCGCTCTGGAAGCCACCGAAGCCGCTGCCGACGGTCAGCACCGCGTCGGTGCGGTGCTCACGGGCTGTCAGTGGCACGTAGTCCAGGTCGCACTCCGGGTCGGGGGTGTGCAGGTTCGCCGTCGGGGGCACGACGTTGTGCTCCATGGCGAGGACCGATGCGGCGATCTCGATCGAGCCGATCGCGCCGAGCGAGTGCCCGACCATCGACTTGATGGAGGACACCGGGGTCCGGTAGGCGTGGTCGCCGAGGCTCTTCTTGAACGCGGCCGTCTCGTGCCGGTCGTTCTGCTTGGTGCCCGAGCCGTGCGCGTTGACGTAGTCGACGGCCTCGGGGTTCAGGCGGGCCTCGTCCAGCGCGACCGTGATGGCCTCGGCCATCTCCACGCCGTCCGGGCGCAGTCCGGTCATGTGGAAGGCGTTGCAGCGCGAGGCGTAGCCGGCGATCTCGGCGTAGATGTGCGCGCCCCGCTTCAGCGCTCCTTGGAGCTCCTCCAGGACGAACACCGCCGAACCCTCGCCGAGCACGAAGCCGTTGCGGGTCCCGTCGAAGGGGCGCGAGGCGTGCTCGGGGTCGTCGTTGCGCGGGGTGGTGGCCTTGATCGCGTCGAAGCAGGCCAGGGTGATCGGGGAGATCGGGGCGTCCGTCGCGCCCGCCACCACGGCGCAGGCCGAGCCCTCACGGATCAGCTCGGCGGCATGGCCGACGGAGTCCAGCCCGGAGGTGCAGCCGGTGGAGACCACCGTGGCGGGTCCCTCGGCTCCCACCGCCCACGCCACCTCGGCGGCGAAGGAGCTCGGCACCAGGTAGTCGTAGAGGTGCGGCACGGCGTAGGTGTGGTCCACCAGGTCGAGCCGGCCGCCGTCGCTGACGACGCGGTACTCCTGGTCGAGGCCCATGGTGGCGCCGACCGCGCTGCCGATGGTGACGCCGACCCGGTGCGGGTCGGCGCCCGTCAGGTCCAGGCCGCTGTCGGCGAGCGCCTCGCGCGCGGTGACCACCGCCAGCTGGGCCGCCCGGTCCATCCGGCGGATCTCCTGCGGGCCGAGCCCGTGCGCCTCCGGGTCGAAGTCGATCTCGGCGGCGACGCGGGAGCGGAAGGAGGAGGGGTCGAAGAAGGTGATGCCCCGGGTGGCGGTGCGCCCCTCGCTGAGCAGCTTCCAGAAGTTCTTGGTGCCGACACCGCCGGGGGCCGTGACGCCGACCCCGGTGATGACCACTCGCCTGGCGCTCACGCCCGGCCCTCCCAGTCGTAGAAGCGCGTGGCGACGGCGTCGGCGGGGGACCGCCACGTCGCGGGGTCGTAGGCCTCGATGAACGGCTTGAGGTCCTCGCTGATCTGCACGAAGCGGGGGTCGGCCTTGGCCGCCTCGATCAGCTCGCCGCCGTTGTCGGTGTCGAAGTCCTGGAGGTGGAAGTACAGGCCGCGGTAGGCGAAGAGCTGACGCCGCCGGGTGCCCATCAGATGCGGCATCGCGGTCTGGTCGAACTCCTCGAACAGCTGGGCCACCTCGTGACTGTGGCCCGGGTCCATCCGGGCGACGATCAAGGTGCTGTGCATGGTCTCTCCCTCAGCGGTACGCGATACGTGGGGTACGTGGGACAGGGCAGGAGCGGCCGTGCTCAGCGCGCCGGGCCGAACCAGCGCTCCAGGGCCATCGGGAGGTCCGCGTGGCTGCCGGGGGCCGCCCAGGCCACGTAGCCGTCGGGGCGGACGAGGACCGCGGTGGTGCCGGCGAGCGGGCTGTTCTCCGGCAGGACGGGCGCGGCCGTGACGATGTCGATGCGGTCCTGCCAGTCCCAGGCCCGGTCGCGCAGCCGCTCGTTGCCGGCGAGGTCCAGCAGCACACCCCGGCCCGCGTGCAGCGCCTCGGTGCTGGAGGAGACCAGCCGGTGCCCGGTCAGCCGCACGTCGGGCAGCCGGCGGCCGAGCAGCGGGTGGGGCCCGCCGTCGAGGTCGTAGCGGATCTCCAGACCGGACACCATCGCCGCGAAGTGCCGGCCGACCTCGGGGTACCGGATCAGCTCGGTCAGCACGTCGCGCAGCGGCTGCACCTCGGGCCCGGACAGGAACAGCAGACCCTGCGCCTGGGTGTTCATCAGCAGCCGCCTGCCGACCGGGTGCCGCTCGGCGTGGTAGGTGTCGAGCAGCGCCTCCGGCGCCCGGCCCCGTGCCACGGCGCCGAGCTTCCAGCCGAGGTTGACCGAGTCCTGGATGCTGGTGTTCATGCCCTGGCCGCCGGCCGGCAGGTGGATGTGCGCGGAGTCGCCGGCGAGGAGGACCCGCCCCCGCCGGTACTCGGTGACCTGCCGGGTCGCGTCGCCGAAGGACGACACCCACACCGGCTCGGCGTGCGAGATGTCGTCGCCGGTCAGCCGCTGCCAGGCCGCGGCCACCTCGTCCCAGGTCGGCGGCTGCTCGCGGCGCTGCGGCGGGGTGCCCCGCTCGCACACGATCAGCCGGGTGATCCCGCCGGGCAGCGGGCCGACCATCACCATGCCGCCGGGCAGGGTCTCACCGATCATCCGGGGCTCCAGCGTGATGCCCTTGACGTCGGCGAGGAACATCTCCAGCGTGGCCGCCGTGCCGGGGAAGTCGAAGCCGGCGGCCTTGCGGATGGCGGAGCGGCCGCCGTCGCAGCCGACGAGGTACTCGGCGCGCAGCCGGTGCACCCCGTCGGGTCCGCGCACCTCGACCTCGACGCTGTCCTCCTTCTCCTTGACGGACAGCACGTCGTGCCGGCGCCGGATGTCCGCGCCGAGCTGGGTCGCCCATTCCTCCAGGACGGTCTCGGTGACCGACTGCGGGATGGTCTTGGCGGCCTGGTGGGCCCCGTCGAGCACGCCGAAGTCGACCGGCAGGCCACCGAAGTGACCCACGTTGCTGACCTCGATCTCGCCGAACCGGGGAAGCAGTCCGCGCTGGTCGAAGATCTCCATGGTGCGGGCGGTGAAGCCGAGGCCACGTGACTCCCCGGTCCGCTCGGCCAGCCTCTCCAGGACGATGACGTCGGTGCCGGCGAGCCGCAGCTCGCCGGCCAGCATCATCCCGGCCGGTCCGGCGCCCACGACGATGACAGTTGCGTCCATGACACTCCTCGGGACAACCCGCCCTCCGGGCGGGGAAGGTACGGGTCGGAAAGAGCTCGGAAACAGTGCGAACCGGCGAGCGTGTTCAGCGGTGGAAGCGGCCGATGCCCTCGTTGGCCACCTGGGCGGCGGCCGCGTGCCGCGGGTCGGGGGCGATCGCCTCGTGGCGCACCGCGACCTCGGCGAGCTTGATGGTGTGCTCGTCGCCGATCGCGGCGGCCCGCGCGAACACCTCGGCCACGTCCGGCGCCTGGGGCAGCGGTGCCGCCGGCCGGGGCGTGGCGTGGAACCAGTCGAGCATCGTGCGGCTGACGGCCCGCGCGACCTGGTACGACGGCAGCCGCTGGTCCTCGGGCAGGTGCGGGACGACGAGCCGGACGGCCGCCGGCCCGGTGACCGCGTGGATCAGCGGGATCGGATGCCGCTGGGAGACGGTGGCATAGATCCCGCAGTACTCGGCGACCAGATCGTCCAGCGCGCGCACGACCGGCTCCCGCCCGTCGTCCCCGTCCGGCAGGACCGGCGAGGGTTCCCCGGCCACGGTGACCCCGCCGGTGGAGTGCCGCGCGGCCCAGTAGCCCAGCCCCTGGGCCAGTTCGGCCAGCTGGAGCCGGTTCTCCGTGCCGGCGGCGACGACGGCACGCACGGCGTGGGCGGTGCGGATCACCCCGTGCGTCAGCATCCCCGACATGCCGGGCAGCAGCCGGGGCCACCAGCGGGCCAGGACCTCGGTCCACGGCGCCCCGGCCAGCTCCCGCTCGAACAGGGCGGTCCAGTCGGCGACGCGGGAGAAGTTGCCGAGCGCGCCCCGCCAGTCCCCGGCGTCGCCGGGGTCGATGTCCCAGCGGCGGCCGGGGGCGTCGTGGTACTCCCGGCCCCGCAGGTTGTGGTCGACCCAGCCGGGCACCTCGTCGGCGTATCCCATGTGCGCCAGCGCCTCGGCGGCCATCGGCGCGTGGTTGACGAAGGACCCGCCGTGCTCGAAGCCCACGCCGCGCAGCCGCTGGAGCGCCTCGCGTACGGCATCGCTGTAGGTGAGTGCTGCCAAGTGGATCAGTCCTTGATGTCACAGACGGCGGCACCGGAGGACAGGGCCTGACCCGCCGTGGCGGCCAGCCCCGTGACGGTGCCGGACTTGTGCGCGGTGAGCGGCTGCTCCATCTTCATCGCTTCGAGTACGACGACCAGCTCGCCCTGCTCGACCCGCTGCCCCTGAGACACCGCGACCTTGACGACGGTGCCCTGCATCGGGGAGGTGAGGGTGTCGCCGCAGACGCCGGCGCCCGCACCGCCGCCGGGGTTCCGGCGCCGCGGCCTGGCCGCGCCCGCACCGACGAGGCTCGGCAGCCGTTCCGCGACCCGCCCGAGGGATGCGGGCAGCGTCACCTCCAGCCGCTTGCCGCCGACCTCGACGACGACGGTCTCGCGGTCCAGCTCCTCCTCGGCCTCCGTGTCCGCGGGGGCGGTGAAGGGTTTGAT